>CAJXPH010000148.1 GCA_913057765.1 uncultured Campylobacteraceae bacterium | reverse complement strand
ATCCTCTTCGTCGGCAGCGTCAGATGTGTATAAGAGACAGTAAAAAAGATTCGGATTTTATAGAAAATAAACACTCAAATTCAATGAAACTCTCAAAAGAAAATGCAGATTTAAGAATTGAAGTAAAAAGACTAAGTTCTAGATTAAATAATATAAAAGAAGAACATGAAAAAGAGTGTAAACAAATAAAAGTCAACTATGAAGTTGAAATTGATGATTTAGAACAAGAACTTGCATCGATAAAAGATAGACTTGACAGTGTAGAAAATGCTGAAGCAATAGCTCAAAAGCTTAGTTATTGGAAAGAAAAAGCAAAAAATGAAGCTAAAAAATCAGAACAACTAGAAAAAGAAATTATTGAGCATGGGGATAAAAGTATGATGAATAAGCTTTTTGGAGGAAGATAACTTCACCCCAAAATACTTATATTTTTGTTTTATTTTATTTCAATTGAAATAATTTTTTGATCATTTAAAGGTTTATTTCCTCTTGATTGACCTGACGTAGGAACATTCTCTAGTTTTTTAACTATATCCATTCCTTTTGTAACATAACCAAAAATAGAATGTCTTCCATTTAACCAATATGTTGGAACTGTAGTTAGAAAAAATTGACTTCCATTTGTATTTGGACCAGCATTTGCCATAGCTAATATTCCTGCTTTATCAAATACTGCATTTGGTGCAAATTCATCTTTAAATGCTTTCCCCCAAATAGACTCTCCCCCTCGGCCAGTACCAGTAGGATCTCCACCTTGTATCATGAAGTTTTTAATGATTCTGTGAAAAATCAACCCATTATAATAACCATTCTTTGAATGTGTTACAAAATTTTCAACTGCTTTTGGAGCTAAATCAGATCTTAACTCAATTTCAATAGTACCTTGTGTTGTTTTTACTACAGCAATTGGATTTGCTGCTTCTAAAAGTAACACGAAAGAGAACAAAATAAAGAATATTTTTTTCATAATTAACCTTTTTTATATAAAATTTTTGAAAAATAGTATATTATGTATGGTTTTAAAAACTTATTAAAAAACTATTTTTAGTGAAATTTAATAAATATTTGTTAAAATTCAAACAAAAATTATCTATGTGAAAGATAAAAAGGGAAAATACAATGGAAATGCCAGCAATACCACAACCAACATTTTATATTTTTAAATGTGAGCAAAGCTCACCACCTGGTATGCCTAAGCCATCATGTGTAACTGAGCAATCTAGAGATTTATTTAATCATATGGCTCAAGCAATGATGCAAAAAGGTTTAATGGGTCCAGTTCAAGTAATTAGAACATCATGTTTAGGACGTTGTCAAATGGGACCAGTTATGTTAATCGAGCCAGGTCATCATATGTACTGTCAATTATCTAAGGAAAAAATTGATAGAATTGTAGAAGAACATATAATAGGTGGGAGCCCAGTGCAAGAATTTTTAATTCCTGAACAATTCTGGGGAGAACCTGTTAATTTAGCCCAATAGAGGACGTTATATATGACATTTGAAATGCTATATAGTAAGATTCACAGAGCGACTGTTACAGATGCAAATCTTAATTATATTGGTTCAATAACAATCGATGAAGAGCTTATGGCTGCTTCAAAAATGAGAGTTGGACAAAAAGTTGAAATTGTAAATGTAAACAATGGTGAAAGATTTGCAACTTATGTAATTAAAGGTAGAGCTGGCAGTAAAGATATGTGCCTAAATGGTGCTGCTGCTAGAAAAGTAGAAATTGGTGATAAAATTATCGTAATTTCTTATGCTTCATATTCTGAAAAGGAATTAGAAACTTATCTTCCTACAGTTGTGATTGTTGATGATGAAAATAATATTGAAATGATTACAAATGAATTAGTTGGGAGCGACCATGTTTGAAGGTATTGACTTAAGTAAAATTAATATAAATGATGTAATGGGTCAAGTTCAAGAAATGGCTGATAAAGCAAAAGAAAAAAATTCAGAGCAAATTTTCACTTCAAAATCTGGTGGTGGAATGGTTGAAATTTCAATCAATGGAAACTCTGAAGTAATTGATTTACAAATCGATGATTCTTTACTTGAAGATAAAGACTCATTACAAATATTATTAATTTCTGCAATGAATGATGTAATTAAACAATCTGATGAAAATAAAAAAATGATGGCAATGAATATGATGGGTGGTCTTGGATCTTTTGGACAAAAATAATATGCAAGAACTTCTTTCATCGTTTGAAAACTATTTATTAAATAACTTACCACAGTCAAAAACTTTTCATCCATATTTTGAAGATGCTTTAGGAAATATGCTCAAAGCTGGTGGTAAAAGATTTAGACCAATGCTTTTATTATCAGTTGTAAAATCAAATAAATCTTTGCTAGTACCAAATGCATACCCTGTAGCTCTTGGAGTAGAAATGTTACATACATACTCTTTAGTTCATGATGATTTACCTTCAATGGATAATGCAGACTTACGGCGCGGATTTGAAACACTACATAAAAAGTATGATGAAGTAACAGCAATACTTGTAGGGGATGCTTTAAATACAGAAGCGTTTAATCAAATTGTTCAATCATCTTTACATAATGATATTAAAGTTGAACTTGTAAAGGTTCTCAGTGTAAATGGTGGGATTGATGGAATGATAATTGGACAAGCTATTGATTGTTTTTTTGAAAATCAAAAACTTGAACTGGATCAACTAGAATTTTTACATATTCATAAGACTGCAAAACTTATTGCTGCAAGTTTAAAAATGGGTGCAATTATTTCTGAATATGATTTAGAAATACAAGAAAAACTTTTTAATTTTGGAATTGATATTGGATTACTTTTTCAAATTCAAGATGACATCATTGATGAAACACAAACTGAAGAAGAAGCAGGTAAAACAACGCAAAATGATGAAGCAAAAAATTCTTTTGTAAATCTTTTAGGACTTGAGGGTGCAATAAAATCAGCTGATAAATTAGCATCAAGGTGTGAAAGCAGTTTAAATGAATTTGACGAGAATTTGAAAAATTCATTAAATGAATTACTTTTAAAATATTTATATAGACATAAAAATTAATCAAATACACAACTTTAGTCAAATATACTCAAACTACTTGACAAATAATCAAAAATTTAATAAAATTTGGCACTCAAAAAAATAGAGTGCTAAATTAAGAATTATTACAAAAAATTATAGGAGATATATAATGAATTTTAAACCATTAGGGAAAAGAGTTCTAGTAGAAAGAACAGAAGTAGAAGAAAAAACTGCAAGTGGAATTATCCTTGTTGATTCTGCAAAAGAAAAACCAAATACTGCAATAGTTAAAGCGGTAGGTTCAGAAGTTACTGAATTAAAAGAAGGTGATACAATTGTATTTGAACAATTTAGAGGAACTGAATTTACTTTAAATGGTGAAGATTTTTTAGTATTAGAAATTGAAAATATTATAGGAGTTATGTAAGATGGCAAAAGAAGTATTATTTAGTGATGCGGCAAGAAATTCATTATTTGCAGGTGTTGAAAAATTAGCAGATGCTGTTAAAGTTACAATGGGACCAAGAGGTAGAAATGTATTATTACAAAAATCATTTGGCGCTCCTACAATCACAAAAGATGGTGTTTCAGTTGCTAGAGAAATTGAATTAGCTGACACTTTAGAAAATATGGGTGCTCAACTTGTTAAAGAAGTTGCTTCAAAAACTGCTGACGAAGCAGGAGATGGAACAACAACTGCTACTGTATTAGCTCATAGTGTGTTCAAAGAGGGTTTAAGAAATGTTACTGCTGGTGCTAACCCAATTATCTTAAAAAGAGGTATGGACAAAGCTACAGAAGCTATTTTAGTTGAATTAAAAGGTGCTTCTAGAGTTGTTGCTAATAAAACTGAGATTGAGCAAGTTGCTACTATTTCTGCGAACTCTGATACTGCTATTGGTGCTATGATTGCTGAAGCAATGGATAAAGTTGGAAAAGATGGTGTTATTACTGTTGAAGAAGCAAAAGGTATTTCTGATGAACTAGATGTAGTTGAAGGTATGCAATTTGATAGAGGATATTTATCTCCATACTTTGTAACAAATACTGAAAAAATGGTTACTGAAATGGAAAACCCATTTATTCTTTTATGTGAGAAAAAAGTTTCTAACTTAAAAGAAATGTTACCAATTTTAGAAGCTGTTAATCAAGCTGGACGACCTCTACTTATTATTGCAGAAGATGTTGATGGTGAAGCATTAGCAACTTTAGTTGTAAATAGACTAAGAGGTTCATTAAATATTGCTGCTGTTAAAGCTCCAGGCTTTGGTGATAGAAGAAAAGCAATGTTAGAAGATATTGCAGTGTTAACGAATGGTACAGTTATTGCTGAAGAAATGGGAATGAAACTTGAAACTTCAACTATTGAAGTTTTAGGAACTGCGGCTAGAGTTGTAATCGATAAAGATAATACGACTATTGTTGATGGTGCAGGAACTGCTGAGTTAGTTCTAGGAAGAACTAATCAAATAAAAGCTGAAATTGAAAATACAACTTCTGAATATGATAGAGAGAAACTACAAGAAAGACTTGCAAAACTTTCTGGTGGTGTTGCTGTTATTAAAGTTGGAGCTGCTACTGAAACTGAAATGAAAGAGAAAAAAGACAGAGTTGACGATGCTTTAAGTGCAACTAGAGCTGCTGTTGAAGAAGGTATTGTAATTGGTGGTGGAGCTGCTTTAATTAGAGCTGCTGCTAAAGTATCTTTAGAACTAGATGGTGATGAGCAAATTGGAGCTGATATTGTTTTAAGAGCTATTAAAGCACCTATGAAACAAATTGCAATAAACGCTGGGTTTGATGCTGGTGTTGTTGTAAATGAAGTAGAAAAATCTGATAATGAGAATTTAGGATTTAATGCTGCAACTGGTGAATATGTTGATATGTTCGCTGCTGGTATTGTAGATCCTTCAAAAGTTGGAAGAATTGCAATGCAAAATGCAGTTTCTGTAGCATCTTTATTATTAACAACTGAAGCTACTGTAACTGATATCAAAGAAGATAAAGTATCTACTCCTGCTATGCCTGATATGGGTGGAATGGGCGGAATGGGTGGTATGGGAATGTAGTCTGATAAAGACTCAAACCTTTTACCTATCTAGAAGGATTGTCGATTATATCGATGGTTCTTCTACCTTTTTTACTTTATACTATGCTAAAAAAATAAAATAGCAATTTTATCCAATACTTTAATTTTATATAATGATATATTAGTCAAAATTAATATTAGGAGAGTTTTTGGAATTTAATATTTGGCTAACAATGCTTATAGCTTCTATAGCTTTATCTATTTCACCAGGAGCTGGTGCTGTTGTCTCAATGAATTATGGCTTAAAATATGGTTTAAAAAAATCATATCCTGCTATTTTCGGCTTACAAGCAGGATTACTTATTCAAACGTTTATTGTTGTAATTGGATTGGGTTCAATTATCTCAAAATCAGTTATGTTATTTACTATTATAAAATGGATAGGTGTTCTATATCTCGTATACTTAGCACTGTCAAAAATATTTGAAAAAGTTGAAGTTTTGGACGAATCTGAACAAGTAAATGAATACAGTGGTAAAAAAGCTTTTGTTTCTTCTTTACTTATAAATCTTACGAATATAAAATCAACTGTTTTTCTAGTTGCTTTTATTCCTCAGTTTTTAAACCCTAATGAATCAATGTGGATTCAATTTATTATCATGTCTTTAACCTTATGTATCATTGATATTATAGTTATGACAGGTTACTCAACACTTGCATCTAAATTAAAATTTTTAGTCAAAGATGTTAAAGCAATGAAAATTCAAAATAGAATAACAGGAGCTTTTTTATTACTAGCAGCGGCTTTTGTTTCAACGGCAAAAAAAGTATGAAAATAGAAGCCGAAACTTGAAAATAAATGTTGAAATGTAATTTGTTTGATATTTCTAGCTATAAAAAAGGGAAAAGATTTCAAACCTTTTCCCTTTTTTTCTATATATGTTATAAATAAAACACATATTTACGAATTCACTACAGAGTGAATTATTTTTAATTAGTGTTTAACAATACTAAAAATGAAAATCCTTTGTCATTTGCACCTCCACATTGTCTGTGTTAATAGAATTATAACACCTTTTCACCTAAAAGGAAGATTAAATATGAAACTAGAAATGTAGTTTTATAATCTCATCCTCAATATTAAATCGTATATTATGTTTATTTAAAAGCTCAGTAATCTTTATAAGTCCCTTATATCAGTACCTATATTTTTATTTTTTATAATTTCTTTTTTTTCTTTGTCATAAGAATAGTATATAAACTGCTTTAATATGTCTTCCATAATTTCAAGTATTTCATTTGATTCTGAGGAATATTTACAAATTAATTTATTAAAATTTTGAATATATGCTAAAAGTTGCCCAACATTCAGAGGTTTAAGTAATAGTCTCCTATTAAAAAGTTTTGCACATTCTTCGCATGTAAATGTGTGGTTATATGTAAGAGTTTTGCTAATAGCAAGAATCTTTTGCTTTGGGTGAGTATTCGTAATATAATTAAATATTTCTTCTCCAGTTGTTTCTGTCACATCAATTATTATAATTGAATCAATTTTTACATCATGGTGTAGTAAAAAATCACTTTTATTTGTTAGTTTGATAAAATTAATATTAAGATGTTTTGAAACAATGTCATAAATGTCATTTTCATAAGATTCTAAATCTGTCTCTTATACACATCTCCGAGCCCACGAGACCAGAGAGGATCT
>CAJXPH010000147.1 GCA_913057765.1 uncultured Campylobacteraceae bacterium | reverse complement strand
AGATCCTCTCTGGTCTCGTGGGCTCGGAGATGTGTATAAGAGACAGGTTATATATAGAGTGACTTTAGAACTTATTTTATTTTAGAATATATTATATTCGAATCAGAAAGTATTCCTTTTTCAAAATCTTTATGACATGCAACACAATTTGATTTGTTTTCAACTTCATCATTTTTAAAAACTTCTTTTGGTATATTTTTATGTGTATCTTTCCAGTAGTTTGTCTCAGTAATAGTAAATCTATTAGAATTTTCAAGCTCATTGAGAATTTTAAATGATGCCTCTCTTGTTGAATTCTCGGCAGAATTATCAACTAGATATTTTTCTATAGAATCTACAAGATTTTTTTCAAGTTCTAAATCTTCATCATAGTGATCACTCTGTTCATTCATCAATTTAATCCATGACGTTTTTGGTAAAAGATGAGGAGGTATTAAATTATGACAATCAGAACATTCAAATTGAAAATCTTTATGTAATACCTTGTAATCAATTTTTTCAAATTTACTTTCTATAAATATATTATTAGGGATATAATATGAATAAATAAAGAGTAAAGAAAATATAAAGGTATAAAATGAGCCCCAGAATATCATCCAAAACCTTGGTTTAATATCAGTACCTTTTGCCTTTTTATATCCTGTAACCATAGCCATTACCATATTCGTTTTATGATAAAACTGTTCTACTAAAACTCCTGATATATGAAAAAATATCATTACAATTAAAACATATACTAATAGAATATGTACATCTTCATATATATGCATTAAAGAATAAAAATTTCTATTCATAAAAGAAAAAATTCCATTCCCTTCTTGTATCCCATATAAGACAAATCCTGTCAAACAGCAAATAATTCCAATCCAAATAATTAGAAATGCAAACCAAGAAGAAGCGGGATTATGTCCAGGATGAATCTCTCGATACCTATTTTCAACTTTTTCAACAAAATAAAATTTTAATTCAGAAAGTGAAAATTTATAATCACTCCATCTTGCATATCTTGGTCCAATAAGTCCCCAAACAATTTTTTTCAAAAGCATTCCAAAAACAAATATTCCTAATGAAACATGCAGAGTTAAAAGTTCTTCATAAAATGATGTAAAATAAGTAGTAAAAAATGACACCACTAGTAGCCAGTGACTTAGTCTTCCAAGAAAAGACCAAACATATGTCTTATAATTATTCAAAATCTGCCTTTAATGAGTATTCATTCATATATATACATTTTTAAAAAATATTACTTTTTAAAAAGTTTTATAATTAGTGATAAAACGGTCCTTAGTATAACTATCACCATATAAATTAAAAATACATATAATAGAGGATGGTAAGGCATTGGATGAGAGAATAGATCTTGTAAATGTATTAAAGGAGTAGATAGCCAAGTATCTAGGTGCACTATAATAGATGAAACTATAAATAAAACTATGAAAACTAAAACTTCTTTTTTTAAATTTATCAACTCTTATCCTAAACTAAAAGTAAAGGAGATCTTCCTTTACTTTTTTTATTGCTCTATTTTTTATAAAAATGAGACTCTATATACTCAGCCATAGCTTTTGGCTCGTATTTCATACCTTTATTTTCAATCTTTTCTTGATTGTGTTCCATTACTTCATGGTCACTTCCAGAAGATTGATTCATATCACCATCTCTAATTTCAATCAAATCTGCTTCAATTTCATGGGCTGTTTTATCATCTAAAGAAGGTCCTTTTTTCTTTGGATTACCTTCAGCATTTAAACCATGACATTTTGAACACATTTTTCCATAAATTTCAGAAACAGTATATGTTTTATCCCCTGTTATCTTTTTATAGTATTTTGCTTCAGGATTAAAAGCTACAAATATAAATTCACCCATACTTTTTGGTTCGTAATCCATACCTTTTTCAATTATCTTCTTCATATTGTGTTCCATAACTTCATGATCACTTCCAGAAGATTGATTCATTCCTTCACTCTTTAAATCAAATAAACTAATTTCAAGTTCATGAGCAGATTGATCATTTAACGCTGGTCCTTTTTTCTTTGGATTACCTTCTCCATTTACACCATGACATTTTGAACACATCTTCGTATAAATTTCTGCATTTGAGTATTTCATTTCAGCTGCATTAACACTTATAGTAAAAATAACGCTCAAGAAACTTATTAAAACTGCTTTTTTAACTTGCATATGAATTCCTTTATTTCTCATTTTTATTTAGAGATGGTTACTACAACCGCGCCTCTAATTTCTCCACTTTTGTGTCCATAACCATTGTTATTTTTATAAACATCAGAGAATTTCTTTTTTGAATCTTTATCAACCTTTTTTTCTAAACCATGACATTTTTTACAATCTCTACTTCTCATTTCAATTGGCGAATATACTTTATATGTATTTTCATCAACAATTTGAACTATTTGTTTAGGTTGATAAGCATCAGACTTTTGTATTAAATCGAAAGCTTTTAAAATATTGATTTCATTTTCTAAAGCTTTTGATTTTTCACTTCTATTGTTTAGACTAACTCTTTTAATTGAAACTTTAGAACCATATTTTTTATCAATTTTGTCAATTATTTTTTTAGAGTCATCAATACAAAAACTAGCCATGCCCTTTATTTTATCATCTCTTTTTGCTTTTTTTAACTCTTTTTTTAGTTTTGAATTTAATTCGGAAGTAGCCTTTGAAGCTACTTCTTTAACTTTTTCAAGTGTTAATTCTTCTGCATTTGCAAAAAGAAAAGATAATAAAATAAGACTAAGTACTAATATTTTTTTCAATATCAACTCTTTTAAGCTTTTCCTGAAAGCATTCCATGAATAGTCATTGGTTTAAGTGCATAAACTTTTAATAACCACCAAATGTATCTTTCTTGTGTTGGGTCAAGAGGAAAAGAAGGAGTCGGTTTTTTAGTCCAATCAAATTCTGCAAGCATTACTGTACCAATATCAGTGATTAATGGACATACTGTGTATCCTGCATATTTTGCTGTTAACTCTTTACCTTCCATAGCTAAAACTAAATTATCAACTAATACTTTGTATTGTTTTCTAACTGATCCACCAGTTTTACCCATCGGAATTCCAGCGACATCTCCCAATCCAAATACATTTTTATATCTAGTATGTTGTAAAGTTTCTTTATTTAACTCTACCCATCCACCTTTAGAAGCACTACCTTTTTGCCATGCTAAACTTGAATTTTTAACAGCATCAGGGGCTCTCATAGGAGGTGTAATATGAATGAAGTCATAATCTCTTTCAATTCTTTTACTCATAGGAATCATGTCATAATCTTCTAAATCAGGATCGTACTCACCTTTTTCTAGCCATCTTTTTTCAAAAATTGCTTTTTTAGTATTTACATCTATTTCAACTAAGTTATTTTTATATTCCCATTTCATATTTCTTGCTTCAAATTGTTTTACAATTGCATCGTGATATTCTGGAACACCAAACATTTTTCCACCATTAGGATAAAAAGACATATCTACATTATCTCTAACTCCAGCTTCTCTTAATCTAGCTTCAGTAAGATACATGATTTTCTTTGGAGCTCCACCACATTTAATAGGAGTATTAGGATGTGTAAATAATGCTTTTAGTTTTTTACCTGTTTTTGCTTCTTTGATTAATTCTTGAACACCTTTATATGTATTAACAGCACCATCTGCATAATAAATAGAATGGACACCATTCTTACCAATCTTTTGTGATACTTCGGCATTTGGCTCTGATGATAAACCTACTCCATCTAATCCTTTAATTGCTCCATAATCAAGTACTAAACCTGTTGCAACAATAAGAAAATCGTATGAAATTGTTTCTCCACCAGCAGTCATTACTTTGTTATTTTCAGGATCAAATTCAATGACTTTATCTTTTATCATTTTAACACCACTTGGCAGATAATCTTTAGTGTTGTAAACGATATCTTCTTTTTCCCATACACCTGCACCAATTAATGTTTGTCCAGGTTGATAACATACAGATAATGGATTTGGCTCAATAACAGTAATATCAGGATTCGATAAAGAACTTGTTAACCTTGCAGCAGTTGAAATTCCAGCTAACCCTCCACCAACAATTAATATTTTTCCTTTTGCATCACTTGCACTTGCGATAGTTGCAGCTTCTGCTTCAGTTCCATTTCCCATTAAAAAAGTTGCCGAACCAAGTCCTGCAACTTTTAGTGCATCTCTTCTTGAAATACCCTTTTTCTTCAGTTCAACATCTAGAATATCTAGTGCTTTTTTTAACTCTTCATTGTTTCCCATACGATGTCCTTGTTATAAGTTATTTATAAGGAAAGGTTATCAAAAAAAGAATAACAGAAAACTTAATCTATTCTGAAAAAATTAATTATAATTATTAGCTCAGCTTATAAGTGATTTTGCTCTTAAATAATCGTCTTTTTCATTAACGTTTATAAACTCGTTTTCAAGGGAAAAGTTTACATAAAGAGTATTAATATTTTTTAGTAAATATCCTACTTTATGTATATCATTATTAAGCATAGCTTTTATTTCTAATAAGCTAGACTTATCAAAAACACCACATAGATTATGTGTTCTTTTTGTTTGAGCCACAGTAGCATCGTATTTAGAAGATTTATCAATCAGTTTTTTCATAGATTCAATTTTTACTAAAGGTGTATCTACAGTTATGATAAAGATTTTTTGAGAATCTATACTTTCAATTATAGTTTCTAATGCAACAATTGGCGAATATATTTCACCCTTATCTAAAATTAAATTAGTAGTTTTATTTTTAAGAAAATTAAACTTATCAACTTTTGAAGAAATATAAATATTTTTAAAGTGAGGTTTTAATCTATTGTATTGATATTCAGTAAGAGAATTTGAATTTGAGAAAGGAAGAAGAGCTTTATCTTCTCCCATTCTAGAGCTTCTTCCTCCACATAAAATTACACAGGGTATTTCAAATGAAGGATAAGTCATATTATAAACCTCTTGGGTCTGTAATATATCCTGAGATTGCAGAGGCAGCAGCAACTGCACTATTCGCTAAATAGATTTTTGAACTTCGAGAACCCATTCGTCCAACAAAGTTTCTGTTTGTTGTAGAAATACAAACCTCATCATCACCAAGAATTCCCATATATCCACCTAAACATGCTCCACAAGTTGGATTTGATACAACACCACCTGCATCAACAAGAATATCAATGTATCCAGCTTTTGTTGCATCTCTAAGAATTTTTTGTGTACCTGGAGTTAAAATAAGTCTTGCATGACGTGCAACTTTTTTACCTTTTAAGATTTCTGATGCTACTTTAAAATCAGATAATCTACCATTTGTACAACTTCCTATAAATATTTGATCAACTTTAATTTCATCTGCAACTGCTTGTGAAACTGAGTGACCATTTGAAGGTAAGAATGGATATGCAATAACTGGCTCTAATTTATCAGTATCAATTTCAATTACTTGACAATAGATTGCGTCATCATCAGAATAATGAATTTTAGGTTCTGCTCTTAGTCCATCATTTAATTCAGAAGTTTGGTCTAAAAACTCTTTTGTAATTTCATCATAAGCAACAATTCCATTTTTTGCCCCTGCTTCAATAGCCATGTTACATAAAGAGAATCTATCATCCATTGATAAATGAGCAATTGCTTCACCAGTAAACTCTAAAGTTTTATATAAAGCACCATCAACACCTAAGATTCTAATAATTTCTAAAATTAAATCTTTTCCAGTTACTTGATCTGCTGGTTTACCATTAAACACTACTTTAATTGCTTCAGGAACTTTAAACCAATTTCCACCAGTAATCATTCCAAATGAGATATCAGTTGAACCCATACCTGTTGAAAAAGCACCTAATCCACCATGTGTACATGTATGAGAATCTGCACCAATAATAACATCACCTGGTAATACTAAACCTTTTTCAGGTAAAAGAGCATGTTCAATACCCATATCTTTTTCATCAAAGAAATATTTTAAATCATGTTTCATTGCAAATTCTCTTGAGATTTTTGCTTGATTCGCAGATGCAATATCTTTTGCTGGAATAAAGTGGTCAAGGACAATAGCAAAACCTTCTGGATTCGCTAATTTTTCAAAACCACCCTCTTCAAATGCTCTAATTGAAATAGGAGTTGTAATATCATTACCAATTACCATATCGATTGGACTTCTTACAATCTCACCTGCAAAAACTTCTTTTCCTACATGTTCACTAAATATTTTTTCTGTTATTGTTTGTCCCATTTATAACCTGCTTTATTAAATTTCTTTTAATTGATTTTGGGTGATTATAGCTAAAATTGTTTTAAGCTCCCAAATTTCAAAAGATTTTTAAGAGTTCAACTCTTGTTCTTTTTTTTCTGCTCTTGCTTGTTTTATCTGTTTATATATAATAATGACCACTGCTAAATCTATAATAACATCTGCTAAATTGAATATTGCAAATTTAAATCCATAATGCCAATAAAAATAATCGACTACTCCACCATAAGTAAACCTATCTAAAATATTAGATAAGCCACCTGCAAAAAGTAATGCAATAGGAAGATGATAATCTACAAAAACATTTGGATTTTTATATAAATATATTATTCCACCAAGTACTAATGCTAATTGTATATATTTCAAATACTCTTCTAAGAAAGAAAACATAGAAAAGGCTACACCATAATTATATGCCAATTGTAATGACATATATGGACCATCTATATCCCTGTCTCTTATACACATCTGACGCTGCCGACGAAGAGGATAGTGTAGAT
>CAJXPH010000146.1 GCA_913057765.1 uncultured Campylobacteraceae bacterium | reverse complement strand
TACACTATCCTCTTCGTCGGCAGCGTCAGATGTGTATAAGAGACAGAAATAATATTAAGGAATAATTATGAGTGAAACTATTAGTTCATTTTTAACACAAGATCATAGAAACTGTGATGAAGAATTTGCAAATTTAGAAAATTCTGTTGCAAGTGAAAACTGGACAGAAGTAGAAAAAGTTTTTGCTAATTTCTTTGCTGATTTACAGCATCACTTTGATATGGAAGAAAAAGTTATGTTTCCTACTTTTGAAGAAAGAACTGGAATGACTGGAGGTCCTACTCAAATGATGAGAATGGAACATCAACAAATGACACAAATCTTATCTCAAATGAAAGAGGATGTTGCAAATAAAAATAAAGATCATTTTTTTGGATTAAGTGAAACATTAATGATGCTTATGCAACAACATAATATGAAAGAAGAACAAATGTTATATAGAATGGTAGATAACCATTTAGGGGCAGATGCTTCTTTAGTTATAACAGAAATGAAAGATTTAGAAAGAGTATAAAAATGTTAAATGAAGGTCTTTCTTTAGATCAAGCTCCTCCCATCTCAGTTCCCTTTAGGTTCTTTTTAACAGCACCAATTTTTGCTATTATAATTGGTGCTTTAATTCTTACAAATGATGCAACACTTATATTAAATAGATATTCGGATATTAGTATTGCCATTGTACATTTATTTACTCTAGGTATTTTATCTATGATAATTGTGGGTGCCATGCAACAAATGATGCCGGTACTTGCCGGTGCTGTAATCAAAAGACCGATACTTTTTGCAAATGTTGTTCATACAACTCTAACAACAGGAACAATTCTCTTTGCACTGTATTTTATCCTTCATCTAAAAATTTTATTGATGATAGCAACAGCACTTTTAGCTATTTCATTTATTACATTCTTTGTAGTTGCTATAAAACTTCTATATAAAGTCAAGTTCCTAAATTCTACTGTAATTACAATGAGAATATTTGTAGTAGTTGGACTTATCACTATTTTACTTGGATTATATTTATCTGGGTCTCATATATCTGATAATATTGGAGCGAGTCATTATTCATTTGTAAGTATTCATGTATTATTTGGTATGTTTGGATTTGCCTCTTTGATAATTATGGGTGTTGCATTTCAAGTGATTCCTATGTTTTATGTAGCAAAAAGTTTTCCTAAATTTATTGAAAACAGAGTACCTTTTATTATCATTTTTCTACTTTTGGCATATGTTATCTTTGAATTTGCTTCTTTTGATTTAATGATAGTAAAAACACTTTTTGTTCTTGTTATAGCGGCATTTGGATATTTTGGAATACATAGCTTAAACAACAGAAGAAGACCAATTTTTGATGTAACACTTTTATATTGGAAGTCATCTTTATATATGTTAATAGCCGCTTTACTTATTTGGCTTTTTGCTAAAAGTGATGTTTCATATCTTTTATCAATTTTATTTGGCTTAGGCTTTTTATACTCTTTATTACAAGGTATGATATATAAGATTATTCCTTTTTTATGTTGGTTTCATCTTACTTCAAAAGGTTATTTTACTGTTCCTACTATGAGAGAATTAATTATTGAAGATATGATTAGAATTCAATTCTACATGTACATTAGTTCATTGTTGTTTTTTATTTTAGCATTCTTTTTATCCGTAATATTTTTGTATATAGGAGCTATATTATTTATATTTTCAAATCTTTTTTTCCTATTAAATTTAATACTTGCAATAAAAAAATATAGTAAAATTGCGAAAACAGACCCTATGGATATGTCAAGTTTTCAAATGCCTTCTTAATAAATCTTCTTAATAGCTATTGTGTTATAATACGCCAAAATTTTTGGCGTATTATATAAAAGGATAGCAATCAATGTCTACTGAACAAATTTTAAAAAATACAAATGCACAAATTCTAGATGAATTCAATGCTTCAATTATGTTTGATAAAGAGTTATATTCTCAAGATATTAAAGGTTCTATTGCTCATTCACAAATGTTATGTGAACAAGGTGTATTAACTAATGAAGAACAAGAATCTATAGAAAATGGTTTATTACAAGTAAAAGAAGAAATAGAATCAGGTAAATTTGAATTTTCTTTAGCTTATGAAGATATTCACATGGCAGTTGAAAATAGATTAACTGAAATCATTGGTGAACCTGGTAAAAGACTTCACACTGCTAGAAGTAGAAATGATCAAGTTGCTACAGACTTTAGACTTTATGTTCAAGAAAAATCATTAAGTATTAAAGAACTACTAAAAGAATTAGTAGGAACTTTTGTCCAAGTTGCAGATAAGCATACGACAACTTTAATTCCTGGAATGACACATTTACAACATGCTCAACCACTTAATTTTGGTTATCACATGTTAGCTTATGCAAATATGTTTAAAAGAGATTTTGAAAGATTTGAGAGTTCATATGAAAGAAACAATTATTCACCTCTAGGAAGTGCAGCATTAGCTGGAACTCCTCATAATATTAATAGAGATAGTACTGCTTCTAAACTTGGGTTTAAAGCGCCAACTGCACATGCTATGGATAGTGTTTCAGATAGAGATTTCGCTTTAGAGATTTTATTCAATATTTCTACTTCTATGATGCATATAAGTAGAATATCTGAAGAACTAGTAACATGGTCATCTTATGAATTCCAATTTATTAGAATGAGTGATGAGTATGCTACAACATCATCAATTATGCCACAAAAGAAAAATCCAGATGTACCAGAACTCTTACGTGGAAAAACTGGTCGTGTTTATGGAAACTTAATTTCACTTTTTACAGTTATGAAAGGTTTACCATTAGCTTATAATAAGGATACTCAAGAAGATAAAGAAGGTGTTTTTGATTCAGTTAAAACTATTGAGATATCTTTAAAGATTTTAAATGAAGTAATTAAAACTATGATTGTAAATGTTGATAAGATGGAAAATGCTTGTAAAATTGGACATTTAAGTGCTACTGATTTAGCAGATTATTTAGTTCAAAAACAAAATATGCCATTTAGAACTGCATATTATATTACAAAAGATGTTGTCGCATGTGCAAACTCTTTAAATAAAGATATTTCTGAACTTACAATTGAAGAAATTAGAAGTTCAAATGATGTAATAAGAGATATTGATGATGAAATTATTATGTATTTAGATTTAAGAAATTCGATGAACGCAAGAAAATCATTTGGTGGAACATCTACACTTCAAACTGTTGAACAAATAAAAGTTTTTGAAGAATGGTTAGAAAAGTAAATAAGTTAAAAAAATAGATGAGAAGAGTTTCTCATCTATTTAGTAGGTAAGTCTTAGCCTAAAAATTGTTTTGTAACACTATAAAGTGCTTGAATATCAGTTTTTCCAATAAATCCATCTACACCTATACTATTCATTTTATTTCTTACTGCATCTGTTGTCATAGAAGAGTTTACTACCACAGGGATACTTGAATAAGTACTATTTGTTTTTATAAATGAAGCTACTTGGAAACCGTCAGTTTCTGGCATTTCAATATCTGTTACAATTAATGCAATATCATTTGGATCTAATTCTTCTATTCTTTGTAAAAGAAGTGATCCATTCTTATAAATTTCAAAGTTTACTTTTGCTTTATTAAAGAATTTTGTTAATATTTCTCTTGCTACTCCAGAATCTTCTGCTGCAAGAACTAGTTTTTTTGAACTAAAAGGTGATTCTACATATTTATTTAATGTTTCATCTCCATCATCAACCCAACCTAAGTCTTGTAGAAGTTGCTCTGCATTAAATACTGTACATAATTCATCTTTATCTTGAACTTTTACATAGGTTGTATACGTAATTTTTGCATTTGTTTCTTCTGAATGTCTTAATTCCTCAGTAGTTTTTTCAACAATATCAAGCATATCTTTAATTAAAAAACCAACTTTTTTATGATTAAATTCACAATAAATTATTAGTTTATATTCTTGTATTTCCATAGTAGGTAGTCCTAACCATGCATCAAGATTAATTAATGTTATAGGTTCCCCTCTAATTGTTGCTATTCCTGCTACTACTTTTGTATCAGTAGGTGTATCATTGATTGTTACTTCTTCTGTTATTATAAATGCTTTTACTTTTGCAATATTAATTGCATAAATATTATTATGACCAGTATAGAACACAGCTAATTGTTGCACGTTTCTAAGATGGCCTTGAGTCATTTGCTCAACACTATTAATGCCACTCATGAATACCCTTTTTTACTTTATTGCTAAATTATATTGCTTTTTATCTTACAGTTAACTTTAAAAAATTATTTTATTTCTTTTTAGCTATTATCTTTTGGATTGTAAGGGAAGCCATCATAAATCCAAATGAACCTGTTACTGCTTCAAAACTTCCTTTTTCAAGGCACTTTGGCTCTTCACTAGAGAATACAACTTTAAACTTTTTCTTAAATCCAATTTTTTTAAGTTCATATCTTATTTTTCTTATAAATGGGTCATTAAATGTTTCCCAAATTGATTTATATTCAATTTTACTAGGATCAATTCTTTTTGCACTACCACTTGTTGTTATAACTTTTGTGTAATATTTATTGATTAAATGAACTTTTGGTTTTATATCATCAATTGCATCTAAAATATAATCATACGATGAAAAATCAAAATTATCTATCCATTCTGGAGTAATATTTACATTTATAGGTGTAACTTCAGGGTATTTTTCTTTTAATACTTCAACTTTGATTCTATCTAGATTTCCATGACTTCCAAGTTGTCTATTCATGTTTGATTCTTCGTATGTATCAAAGTCAACAATCGTTATATCAGTGATTCCTGTATTATAAAGCGAATCAAGGGCAAAGCTTCCAACTCCACCAACTCCTAGTAGTATTAGTTTTGTATTTTTGAAGGCATTAAAGTTTTCTTCACCAAAAAGTTTCACTGTTCTATCATATCTTTGCATTTATACTCTTTTATTAAAATTTCGCTATTATATCAAATATTTAACTAAAAAAATAAATTTATATATTAGGAGGCTTTCTATGGATAAAGAGCCAATGACACGAGTCGGATACCAAAAAATAACAAGTGAATTAAATTTTTATAAAAAAGAAGAGAGACCTGAAACAGTAATTGCCTTAGAAGAAGCAAGACAACTAGGTGATTTAAAAGAAAATGCAGAATATCATGCTGCAAAAGAAAAGTTAGCTTTAATTGATGTTCAAATTGCTGAATTAGGTGCAGTTATTAGTAAAGCAGTTATTATCGATCCAGAAACACTTCCACATGATAAAGTTAGTTTTGGTTCAACTGTTGAACTTGTTGATTGTAATACAGAGGAAGAGTTTCTTTACGCAATAGTTGGTGGTGTAGAATCTAATGCTGAAAAAGGTTTAATATCTTTTAACTCTCCTTTAGCAAAACAACTTTTAGGAAAAGAAGAGGGTGATGAGATTACAGCTACTTTACCTGGTGGACAAAAATCATTTGAAATACTTAGCGTAGGATATAAGGAGTTAGAACTATAATGAATGTAGCAATTATTGGAGCTAGTGGTTATACTGGATTAGAATTAATAAAAATATTAATAACACACCCAAAATTTGATATTACTTATATTGCAAACTCTACAGGTGAGGAAAATGTTCAAGATTTACATCCATGTTTGAAAGATGTAATAAATATTGAAGTTTCAAAAGCAAATGCAAAAGAAGTAGCTAAAGTTGCTGACTTAGCATTTTTGGCATTGCCACATAAGACTTCGATGTATTTTGCTAAAGAGTTATTAGAACTTGACGTAAAAGTAGTTGATTTATCAGCTGATTATAGACTTGAGTTAGATACATATGAAGAACACTATTGTCCTCATGAGGATAAAGAGCATATAAAAGACTCTGTATATGGATTACCAGAATATTATAAAGATGATTTAAAAAATGCAAAACTAGTTGCAAATCCTGGTTGTTACCCGACAGCTTCTTTATTAGCATTACTACCTTTCGTAGATTTTATTCAAGAAGAAACTCAAATCTTTATTGATGCTAAATCAGGTGTAAGTGGAGCGGGAAAAAAATTGAGTGAAATAGCACATTTTGTTAATTTAAATGAAAACTGTCATTCTTATAATCCTTTTAAACATAGACATATGCCTGAAATTGAAGAAAAAGTTAAACTTTTAAAAGAAAAGAGTTTCCAAATAAATTTTGTACCTCATTTATTGCCAGTTAGTAGAGGCATGTTAGTATCTATTTTTGCAACACTAAAAGATGAAATAGATGTTGAAAAGATTTTAAAAGATACTTATGCAAATAATGAATTTGTACGAGTTAGAAATACTCCTGTAGATTTAAAATCAACTGCGGGAACAAATTTTTGTGATATTTTTGTTGCAAGAAATGGTAAAGCGTTATATATTAATTCATCAATCGATAATTTGTTAAGAGGTGCTTCATCTCAGGCAGTTGTAAATGCAAACATCATGTGTGGATTTGATGAAGGTGAAGGGATTCCTAAAATAGCTTATGTACCTTAGTATTGATCCTGGAGCTATATTTGTAGCTGATTCTCATTACAATGAAAGAAAACCTGAGTTTTTAATTTTTTTAAAGAAGTTACAAAATAAAGAAATTAATACAACTCAGCTTTTTTTGATGGGAGATATGTTTGATTTCATATCTGGTGAGAGTGAATATTTTATAAAAAGAAATCAAGAACTCCTTAATATTATAAATGAACTAGCAAAAGATATTCAAATAATATATTTAGAAGGTAATCATGATTATAACTGTCTCTTATACACATCTGACGCTGCCG
>CAJXPH010000145.1 GCA_913057765.1 uncultured Campylobacteraceae bacterium | reverse complement strand
TCTTCGTCGGCAGCGTCAGATGTGTATAAGAGACAGGAATAATATCCATGCGAAACTAATTAGAAAAAAGATTAACGAAATAAAAAAAGCTGATGAAGAGTTCTTCATGATTTACCTTCGTCATATATAATTATATTATATATTTCTATGACATATTTTAGTTATTTTATCTTGTAAGGTAACTTAATTATGAATTGTGCACCAGTATAATTTTCTCCTTTATACTCGTATGAAGTGTTTTTAACAGTTACTTCTCCTTTTAAACTCTCTTTTATGATTTTATGAGTCATATAAAGTCCAAGTCCTGTACCTTGTGTTTGATGTTTAGTTGTAAAATAAGGATCAAAAATCTTTTCAATAATTTCTGGTTTTATACCTTCTCCATTATCTTTTATCAATAAACTAATAAACTCAGAGTTTTCTTTTTTAGTTGAAATAAAAATATATTTATTCTTAATCTTTTTTTCTACTAAAGCATCCTTTGCATTATTAATTATATTAATAATTACTTGAGTTAATTCATTTGGAAAACTCTCTATTTCAACACTATCATCAATATCAAGTTCAATTAAAATGTCGTTGTATTTTAACATCCCTTTTAGAATTTCTAAGTCTGTATTGATATTATCATTTATTTTAAATAATTTCTTCTCTTTATCACCTTTAATAAAATTTCTGAAATCATCAATTGTTTGTGATAAGTGTTGTGTACTTTTTACTATACTGTCAACTGAAGTTTCGATATATTCATCATCTAAAGTATCATATTCATTTTTTAATTTTATTCCACTGGCACTTGTTGAAATCACACTTAAAGGTTGTCTCCATTGGTGAGCAATATTTCCAATCATTTCTCCCATTTCTGCCATTTTAGATTGTTGTAAAAGAGTATTATCTTGTTCTCTTAATTGTTTAACTTGTTCTTGTACTTTATTTTCTAAAATAATCGAATGTTGTTGTTCATTTTTTATAATAATTCTTATTGTTAAATAAATTGCAATAAGAAATAATATATATAAGGTAATTGTAGCTTTTATGTCTCTGTAGAAGTTGTTATCAATATTATCAACAACTTCTTTTTTAGTAATTTTGATACTAATAATTCCTCTTAAATCACCAATTTTATAGTCATATGCTTTGTCGTATGTATCTCTAATTGTTTTTAATGCTTCCGTTTTCTTACCATGACATTTCAGGCAAGTCTTTGTAATATATAAAGGTTGGGCATAATAAAAAGTAGCATTTTCTTCAGTTTTAAAATATGATTCTTTCTCTGGATTTTTATTAAAATATGCAATAATATTCATTTCATTTATATTTGCTTTATTACTTATATTTCTTGGTCTATCCGATACTGTTCTAATAGTGGCTTTATTCCCTACCATTCTAGAAAAAGTTTGTGAAATTTCATCATTAGTTCTTACTGGCAATAAGTTAATTGTTTTCTCATCAATTTCTATGTGTTTTTCTATAAAAATATTTTGATAAGTTTTTCTAAATGACATAAATAAAGAAGTAAGAGCCTTTGCTTCATCCTTAACAACCATACTTTTTAATTCTTGGATATCTTTTACATCTAAATAAAATTTTAAACCAATAAGATTTATTGTTAATATTGCAAAGATAATAAAAATTTTTGTGTATTTCTGCACATCTGCTCTTTAAGTTAAGATGCTTAATTATATCTTAATTTAATTATTTTTTGAAGTTATTTAAGTTAATTATTATGTTTTTTGTTAAATTAAAGAAGAATCGTCTTTGCAAGCATTAAAAAACTAAAAAATCCAACAATATCTGTTACTGTTGTTAATAGTACTGTACTTCCAATAGCTGGATCAATATCAAACTTTTTTAGTATTAATGGAATTGAAGCTCCAAAGAAGCCTGCTGCAAATAAGTTTATAACCATTGACATTGCAATTACAAGGCCAAGTAGTGCTGTATTAAACCAAATCCAAGCTATTATTCCAATAAGAATTGCAAATAAAAGTCCATTAAATATAGATATAAAGACTTCTTTTTTTATAGCATCTTTACTATTATCAAAATCAATATCCCCAAGTGCTAATTGTCTTACCATAACTGCTAGTGTTTGTGTTCCGGCATTACCACCCATTGATGCAACAATAGGCATTAGTATTGCAAGAGCAACATAAGATTTAATTGTTTCATCAAAAATACCAATAACTAAAGATGCTAAAATTGCAGTTCCTAAATTTAAGAAAAGCCATAAAGCTCTTTTCTTAGCAGTAGTAAAAAGATTATCTTCATGCTCAAAGTCATCATCAACCCCTGCTAATTGATACATTTGTTCTGTTGCGTTATCTTCAATTACATCTAAAATATCATCGGAAGTAATTCTTCCCATAAGCATATCTTGATAACCAACAACTGCAACAACACTTAAATCGTATTTTTCAAATTGTTTTGCAACATCATCAATATCTTCTTTATCATTTACGACAAAAGGTTTAAAACGGTTTTCTCCATGTGTATTAATTATTTCTTCATATGTTTTTTCAAAATCAAAAATAATTAAATCTTCTAGTAAAATAGATGCAATTAATCTTTTTTCTTTGCTTGTGATGAAAACTTGATGAATGTTTTCTAATTCATCTTCTGCTTTTCCTTTCTTTAATCGATCAAGTGATTCATGGATTGTTTCATTTATATCTGCAGAAAAAAGCTCTGTTTGCATATATGAACCAGCTTCATCTTCTTCATATCTTTTAAGCCAATCAATTTCTTGTTGGTCTTCTTCCTCAAGACCTTCAAAAACTTCTTTTGCTTTTTCTTCATCTAATTCTTCAATTTCTTGGATAATATCTGTAGCATCATCTGATTCAAGTTCATCAACTAGATCAGTAAGTTTTCCAACATCTAATTCTTCATATACATCTTCTCTTAAATTTTCTGGAAGTTCAAGAATTACTTCCCCTAGAATATCATCTGGAATTTGTTTAAGTACATGAAAAAAGTCTTCTTCACTTTTTTGTTCAATCTTTTTTAATGAATATGCTATATCACTAGGGTGTAAGTCATTAATCTTCTCTAAAAGTTTAATAGGATCTTTAATAGCATTTTCATTTGGCATCATATATCTTTATTTGAGTTTATTTCACTTGAAGAAGTTAATCTATCAAGTCTTGTTGCAATATTTCTGCTTTCACTTTCTACTTCATTATTAAGTTTATTTATTATAATTTTTGTATTTGCTAGGAAAGTTTTTTTATTTTTTCCTTTTAAACCTTTTGTTTCAGGTTTTCTAATCACTTTCATTGGATTAACTGCTCGACCATTTTTATATAATCCTAAATGTAAATGAGGACCAGAACTAAGTCCTGTACTTCCAACATACCCAATATGTTGACCTCTTTTAACTCTAGAACCTCTTTTTAAGCCACCTCTAAATTTATTTTGATGTGCATAAAGTGTTTTGTATCCATTGGGATGTTTTATGATAATAGTTTTGCCATATCCTCCACGTCTACCTCTGAATTCAATTCTTCCATCACCTGCTGCAAAGATTTTTCTTCCACGAGGAGCTGCAAAATCTGTTCCTAGATGTGCTCTATATCTTTTTAATACAGGATGCCATCTTTTTTTAGTGAATTTACTTGAAATCCTTTTATATGTTAATGGTACCTTAAAAAAGTAAGTTTTAGTATATGCTTTACCTTTTTCATCATAGTATTTATCATCTTTTTCATTTTTGATTCTATAGAATTTTTTCCCAGAAATTTCAACCATCGCAGCTTTTATATCAGGTTGTCCAAATGGTTTCCCTAATAAAGACCTTTGAGTATATTTTATTGCTATAAAATCATTCTTTTGCATTCTTCTAAAGTTTGCAGAAGCTCTAAATATAGCTTTTAGATGTGCTGCTAACGCGGCTGATCCTGTAGCTTTTTGTAATTCATCAGAAACAGATGTTTTAACAGGAATAGCGATAGTTTCTGTGTATTCTTTATAACTAATAGGTATAGGCTTAAATTTATACTTATCATCTATGCCTTTATAAATATGTAATTGAATCTCTTCTGAAACAGGTATTAAAACTTGATTTAAAGTACCATCTTCATTTTCCATAAGATAATAATATCTGTCAGCGGTAATTTCAGAACAAAGCTCTTTATCTTCTTTTTCAAGCTCAAAGTAAAGACTTTGAGGAATTGAATATTTTTCAAGAAAAGTTAAAAAGGTTTCCCCTTTTGGCCATTTGGTTTCTTGAACCACATTTGATAATAGTGTTGTTATTGTAAAAACTAAAAGTATAATGATTTTTTTCACTGTTCTTCTTTATTAAAAAATTAGAGGAATTATTATACAATGCGCAACTTAAAGACAATATAAAAACTTAGGAGATTAAGTGAAAAAGATTTTACTATTTTTAGCAATATTTTCTAATATTATGCTTGCAGACTTGGTTGATGTGTATAGAAGCCAAGGCTTAGATGCAGTTCAAAAGCAAATTGAAAAAGAATTAACAAAAAAGAATTATTGGGAAAAATATTTATTAGATAAAAATGTGGACTTTGGGTATTACGAGTCAAAAAAGTTTTTAATTTTAGCACAAAAAGGTGCTAAGGAAATCGCTTTATACAAAATTGACAAAAATAACCACAATTTAGTTTTAAGAGATAGTGTTATTGTTGGAGAAAAAGATGGTGATAAACAAATAGAGGGTGATTTAAAAACTCCTGAAGGTGTTTACGATTTAACTAAAAAATTAACTAAACTAGATCAATTTTATGGACCATTAGCGTTAGTAACTTCTTATCCAAATACTTTTGACAAAACATTAAATAAAAAGGGACATGGAATTTGGATTCATGGTATGCCATTAAATGAAGAAAGAGAAGAATATACAAAAGGTTGTATTGCATTAGATAATTTAAGATTAAGAGAATTAGATGAGAATATCGAATTTAATAAATCTATATTGTTAATCTCAGATGAAAATTTTAGGAAAGCATCAAAAGATGATATTAGTATTATTTTATCTTCAATCTTTAAATGGAAAGAAGCATGGAAAGAATCGGATATTAAAAGTTACCTGAAGTTTTACTCTAACGCATTCAAAAGACATGATGGTATGAGTATAAACCAGTTTAAGGCATATAAAAAACGAATTTTTTCTAAGAAAGAAGAAAAGAAAATCAAATTTTCAAATATAAATATAACGCCTTATCCTAACTCTCTAAAAAAACAAATGTATAAAGTTGTAATGGATGAAGATTATAAAACAAAATTTTATACTTTCATTGGAAAAAAAGAACTATATATTGAACTTAAAGACAATAAAATCAAAATATTAGCAGAGGGATAAAATAATAAATAATTTTTAATTCTTATTTTTATATGATATAATTAATTATATAAGAATAAGGATCTATTATGAGAGTCTTAGTTTTAATTATTTTTTTCATTACAACCATTTTTTCTTCTGAAATAAAAGTTGGTATTAGCGCAGCCTTCACTGGTCCCGCTGAAAAACTAGGAACAAATGTAAAAGATGGAATCCTAACTTATTTTAATAAAAACAACCAATCTGATAATCAACACAAATATAAATTAATTGCATATGATGACGGATATGAACCAAATGCTGCTGCTATTAATATGCGAAAACTTATTGAGGAAGATAATGTATTAGCTATATTAGGAAATGTTGGAACACCCACTGCCAATGTTACGGTTCCTATTGCAAATGAAAAAAAGACTTTACTTTTTGGAGCATTTACAGGAGCAGGAGTTTTACGTAAAAATCCTCCTGATCGTTATATCATAAATTATAGGGCCTCTTATGCTCAAGAAACTACAAATATGATTGATGGGTTATTATCTATTGGTATAAAACCTGAAAAAATTGCGTTATTTACTCAAAACGATGGTTACGGTGATGCAGGATACTATGGTGTTGTTAAAGCCTTAAATAATAATGGTTTAAATAATAGTATAGATAAGATGCAACATGGTAGATATACCCGAAATACTTTAAATGTTGAAGATGGTTTAAGCACGATTCTGGATAGTTTAGAAGATATAAAAGCAATAATTATAGTAGGAGCGTACGCCCCTGTAGCAAAATTTATTAAACTTGCAAAAGAAGATTTTCCTGAGGCATATTTTTTAAATGTGTCTTTTGTTGGAAGTGAAGCTTTGAAAAATGCACTTGGTAATCAAACTTCAAATGTAATAGTTACTCAAGTCGTACCTTTTTATGAATCAAACTTACCAATTGTTAAAGAATATTTAAGGGATTTAAAAAAGTATTTACCAAATGCAAAACCTAATTTCGTCTCTTTAGAAGGATATATTATTGCAAAGCTTTTTGTACTAGCAGTTAATGACTTATCCCCAAAAAATATTTCTAAAGAAAATATTATAAATGCAATTCAAGCTATGAAAAATTTAGATATTGGAATTGGAAAAGAATCTAATTTTAATAAAAATAAATATCAGTTTAGTAATCTTATTTGGCCTACAATTATTAAAAATAATAAATTTGTAGAATTTAAATGGAATGAACTAAAATAGGTGTTGATATGCTTAAAATTATTGATAAAATATTTATAAATTTCTCTATAAAAAAAATCATTTACTTAGGGCTTTTCTCTATGGCTCTTTCTGTCCTATCTATAAGTAGCCTATTTATATACATAAGTGAAAGTATACAAAAATCAAACAGTACAATAAGTGATATTGTAAAAATTAAAGAACAAACAAAACATATTTTAAATAGTATGGGAAACTGTCTCTTATACACATCTGACGCTGCCGACGAAGAGGA
>CAJXPH010000144.1 GCA_913057765.1 uncultured Campylobacteraceae bacterium | reverse complement strand
TACGAGATCCTCTCTGGTCTCGTGGGCTCGGAGATGTGTATAAGAGACAGGTCTAGTTTTAGTTCAAATCCAAGATTAATAAACTTTTCAATAGATTTTTTATTATATTTATTATAAATGAAATTAATTTCCAATTGCGAATAATTTGCAATTTCTTTTATTAAATCAAACTCAAAAGAGGTAAAGTATCCTTCAAATTCAAGTTTGATTTTTGAATATCTTCTTAAAAAATCTTCATTGATTTTAAAGTATCTTTTTATATTTATTTTATCTATCGCATTATTTTGTTCAAGAATTTCTAGATAGTTTTTTTGGATGATTTTTAAAATATCCAAATGTTCACTATAATAGCCATAGGTATCATTATTTGATATTGAGTCTATTTCAACATTTTCACTAGCTAATTCTAAAAAAAATCTATATATATAATCACTTTGTTTTATAAATTGTAAGAAATTAGCAGAAATCCCAAGTTTACTTAAATCAACTTCTTTAACTGCTTCAATAAGATATAAAAATCTTTCTTCTTCGTCTATATATTTACGGTTTCCAAGATTTAAAGATTTTTTGAAAAATTCATCTATTGTTAAAATTGAAGGAAGAAGAGTATTAAATTCTTTTTGAGAACTTACATACTCTCTGACTACTCTAGAAGTAGGGAAAACTAAAAGTTCAGACCTAGATAGCATTTGATTTTATAAATAGGTATCCAATATCACCGCCAACTTTAAAGCTTCCTGTGACATTCCAGTTTCCTTTTAAAGGTAAATCTACTTCGGCATTGAATTTACTATTTGATAATATAAATTCTTTATTTGTAAAATCCATAGTATTATTATGATTTGTTGCTCTAGAAACTCTTAATGCAATTTCTACATTATTTTGTTCTATTCCATTTTTATCTTTTACAGATATTGAAATATGGTTTTTGCCCTTATTAAAAATATCTTTATGTTTTGATTTTTTTTCTATAGCTCTTTGAGATAAAAACATATCACTCATTACTAAATTAAACTCTTGTTTATTTATTAGAATTTTGAAATCATATTTAGCTAAGAATTTTTGATTAGATTCAACAACATCATTAAAATCTCTATCTAAATCATGATAAGATTTTAAAAAAGCTTCGTCTTCATGAACAGGTACTTTTATTGCTGACATAATTGTCCATATAATCATTCCTAAAGTAAATGAAAATATGCTTATAAATAAAAGTGGCCAATAATTTCTTTTCATTAAATTGTATTCCTATTTTTTTCTTCTTAAAACTGCAAATGTGTAAAGTAATATACCTACAATAATTAGAGTATACATTAATACTCTCCATACAGTTCCAGCGACTTTTCCAGAATTTCCAATGCTACTTTCAAGTTCTATATCTTTTGAATCTGCAATGGTATCAGCAATTGCAGCATATCCATTTAATATTGCAGCACTTGCTTTTGCAAAAGTTGTATTGCTATCTTTTGAAGCCAATAATGGTACAACATAATCATTTAATATTTCATTCTTATCAATAACTTCTTTTAATTTTGAAGATACAATTAAATTTACATGTGTGTCTTCTACTGAAATAGATAAAAGAACATAAGGTTTTACTAAAGCCTTAGTAATTTCACCTTCATATTTTTTAATATATTTAATTTTATCTTTTGTTGATATTTTATCTTCTAATCCTAAAGATTGTTTAGCGTAAACATATATATTAGCACCCAATTTTGATTGAGTTTCAGTTCCAATTTCTTGAATCTTAATAATTGCTCTTTCATCAATAAGACCATCATCACTTATAATGAAATTATTAGATAATGCATTTAGTGGTAAAAAAAATAGGAGTGAAAAAATCACTCCTATTTTTATGTATTTAAAAGTTATCATTTAACCAACAAATACTCTAGAAGAGTCAAAGAAAGATAAGTAAGCAGTCATAACTGCCGATGCTAATAATAAAAGTCCAATAATTTTATCCATATTTTATCCTTTATTTCTTAATTAATTCGTAATGACTATTATTGTCAGAACTATTAAATTTAAGTGCATTTAAATCTTGATTTATCTTATAAAAATTCGTTGACTCTTGTTGTTGAACATTTATAGCAAAAAAAGTTAATACTCCCAAAATACTTAATAAAAGCACCGTAGCAACCAACATACCTGTAATTCCATGAAGTAGAGAAAACAATCCTCTTTCATCTTCATTCATTTGTGAATTTCCAGCCATCTTATTCTCCTATACTTCGAATATAAGCAGCAACTGCTTTTTCTTGAGTAGGGTTTAATCTACCTTTGAAGTTTGGCATGATACCAATATTAGCTTTTTTACCATCAGTTAAAACAGATGATATAACTGCATCATCATATTCTTTGATATTTGGTCCAACAAAAGCAATACCTTCACCTTCAGCTCCATGACATCCAGCACAAACAGCATACATTGCAGGTTGTTCACCTTTAAATCCACCTGCAACATAAGCAGATACCGCTTCAATATCAGCAGCTTCTGTTAACATCATAGGAGGCATACCACCAGGAAAGGCAGTTGTAAAGTTATTTGCACCATTTTTAATTACATGTTCAACTGAAGATTTCAAGATTCTTTTAGTTAAATCTTGAGCTTTTCCTTCAATACCTTCACCATCAATACCATGACAAGGAGAACATTGTACTAAGAATGTAGATTCACCCATTGCAACTAATGTTTCATTACTTGGGTTTTCCCATTTTGAAGCAAATTTTGCATTGTATTCTATAGTCTCTTCATTCCATTGACCAATTTGAGAAAAGCCACCAGTTGGATAACCAATTGCCATATACCACATTCCCCAAACAATCACACCAATAAACGCTAATCCCCATCCTGAAGGAATAGCATTTCGGTATTCACCAATACCATCCCATCTCTCTTCAGCTAATTCACCACTAGCTGTATCATTTTTCATTTGATTAATATATTTTAACGTAACAAATACTGTAATAACAATAATTGCTAATGCTCCAAGCATTGTCAAACTATTAATATAATCGTCTGTATCAAAAGCATCACCTGCTACAAAGTAAGTTCCTGCCATTAAAGCGACGATAAGAATAATTCCACCTATTACCATAGATTTCATACTATTTCTCCTTCTCTTTATTTTCTATTTCTTCTTTTCTATTTTCGAGAGGATCAGATTCTATTGCATCATCGTGAACTAAGTTTGAGTATTTCTCAAAATCTCTGTCACCTTTCTTATCTCTTTTATATATAGAATAAGCATAAGAATAAAATACTGTAAACACGGCCAAGATTAGGAAAAATTTCGCATAACCTTGGATTGTTAATAAAGTCTCTTGATCCATTTTAATCTCTTATTTCAAAGAATTTAAATATGCAATTAATGCAACTATTTCAGGAACTTGACCGTTTGCAACGGCATCTTTTACAGCTTGATTTTTCATATCAGCTGCAATAGCTTTTGCATCAGTTTTAGCTTTTGCAATAGCAGATTCATATTCACCTAATTCAACATCAATTTTCCCATCTCCATTTAAATCTTGATCATATGGAGTATTAAATACAGTTTTAACAGTATATGCTTCTGCATAAGCAGTATCTAAATCAGCAATATTATCAAACATATGAGGATATGCTGGCATAACTGTTCCTGGTACAACTGAAGCAGGATCCATCATGTGATTTTCATGCCAATCTGTTGTTCTATAATTACCAACTCTCCATAAATCTGGACCAGTTCTTTTTGATCCCCATAAAAATGGTCTATCATAAGCATACTCACCAGATAATGAATACATACCATATCTATCAGTTTCTGATTTAAATGGTCTAATTAATTGTGAGTGACAAGCATTACAAGAATCTTTAATATAAACTTGTCTACCAGCTAACTCTAATACAGAGTAAGGTTTAGTACCCACTGTAGGTCTCGACTGTTTTGCAAAATCAGGAATTACTTCAATAATACCTGCGAATGCAATAAAAATAAATATTAATACCGCAAAGAAAAACGGTCTTTGTTCAAACCAATGAAACATAATTACCCTCCTTCTTAAGCAGCTACGGGAGTAGCATTTGTTGGTTCTTTATCAAGTACTCTACCTGCAGTTGCAGTTTTATACATGTTATATGAGAACATAAAGAATCCAATTAGGTACATTAACCCACCAACAGCTCTAATAGTATAATATGGTTGTAATACAGTTACTGTATCAATGAATGAGTATACTAACGAACCATATTCGTCATAAGCTCTCCACATCATACCTTGTGTAATACCTGCAATCCACATAGAAGTAAAGTATAAAACAATACCAGTTGTTTGTAACCAGAATTGAGTATCCATTAACGACTTAGAGTAGATTTCTCTTCCATACATTCTTGGTGCCATATGGAATAATGCAGCCATAATCATAAATACAACCCAACCAAGAACACCATCATGTACGTGTCCAGGAATCCAATCTGTGAAGTGCGCAATTGCATTTACTGATTTGATTGCTTGAATTGGTCCTTCAATCGTACTTAACATATAGAATGTTGAAGCAAGAACCATAAACTTAATTAAAGTATTTGATTGTAACTGTTGCCATTCACCCTTCATAGTTAATAGCATATTAATTGCTGATCCCCATGATGGTAAAATTAGGATTACTGACATTACAGAACCCATAGTTTGCATCCAATCTGGAACAGTTGAATAAATAAGGTGATGTCCACCAGCCCAAAGGTATACAAATAACAATCCCCAGAAAGCTAAAATAGAAAGCTTATAAGAATATACATTTTGTCCTGATTCTTTTGGTAAAAAGTAATAAATCATAGCAACAATTGGAACAGTAAATACAAAACCAACTGCGTTATGTCCATACCACCATTGTACTAAAGCATCATTTGTTCCAGCATACATAGATACTGAGTGAATCCATGAACCATAACCTGATACTAACATTGTTGGAACTTCCATATTATTAAATAAATATAACATTGCTACTGCAATGAAACATGCTATAAAATACCAAATTGAAATATATAAAGTTCTTTCTCTTCTAATTCCGATTAAACCGAAAACAGAAATTCCCCAAAGAACCCACCATACTACAACTAAAAGATCTAATGGCCACTCTAATTCAGCATATTCTTTAGAAGTTGTAATACCCATAAATAGAGTTACAACAGCTAAAAGAATTGTAATGAAGTAAAGTAAGAAATGTAATTTCGCCACACCCATTAAAAATGGTGATTCTTTTAGTGAAACTTTTAATACTCTTTGCCCGATGTAATACCAACACGCAAAAACACCACTAAGAGTAAAACCAAAGGCAACACCATTTGTGTGTAAAGGTCTTAATCTACTGAAAGTACCATATTCTCCAGCTAAATTACTTAGCTCAGGGAATGCCAATTGAAAGGCTAGTATAACTCCTACAGTCATACCAATAATACCAAACAGAATTGTTGCAAATGTAAAGGCTTTTGCAATTGAGTAATCATACTCGATTTGTGCACCGTTTTGCATCAATCTCCTCCTACTAATTTTTTTAAGTCACTTTTTTGTCACTTATCGGGCACATATTACCTGAGAAAAGCTTAAAATTAACAAAAAATTAACACTTATTTTAATTAAAATAACAAATTTATTTTTTTAAGGTTTATTTAATATTTGAGGCTGTAACTTTTTGTTACAAAAAAGCACTATTATAAGGTTTCCTTATATAGCTAGTAATTCTTTAAAGCTTGTTCTGTTTCTCTTTTCATTGTTTTTTGTTTAAGATCTTCTCTTTTATCATGAAGTTTCTTACCTTGTGCAGTAGCAATTTGCATTTTTAACATATTTTTAGAATTAAAATACATTTTAATTGGTACTAAAGTCATACCATCTTTAGTGACTTTAATAAATAATTTATCTATATCTTTTCTATGTAGTAAAAGTTTTCTATCTCTTCTCTCATCTGGTCTATAAGTTGAATGGGCAGTACTTAAATGAGTAATATGCATATTTAAAACAAAAACTTCATTTTTAATTATTCTTACATGTGAATCTTTTAAATTTACTCTACCATCACGGACAGCTTTTACTTCACTTCCTTCAAGCATGATTCCTGCTTCATATGTATCTAAAATTATAAAGTCATGAAAAACTTTTTTATTTTTAAAAACTTGATTCTTTTTTATTTCTTTTTTACTCATTGTTTACCTTAAAAAATGAACTCCCACTACCACTAAAGTACCAGTCATTTTTATTATATTCACTTAATTCTGGATATACACTTACCGCTGGTTCATATAAATCATTAGCTTCTTTAGTAGTTAAAATAGCTAATATCTCCTTTGATTTTAAGTTTAATAATCTTCTTTTATTTTCAGATGAAATCTCTTTATAAAATGACTCTCTAAACTTATTAAATATTTGACCTGTATTACATTGGATTTTAGGTGTTATGGTATTTATATTCAATACTTCTTCATCAAATTTTTTAACTATTTCACCAATACCAGTTACATTTGCACTATCATATTCATATATAAAAAAAGGAACATCTGCCCCAATAGATAGGCCTATTTGGGATAATTCATCTTTTGTTAAATTTAAACTACAAACTTCATTAACCATTAACATAAAAGTTGCACAGTTGGAACTTCCACCACCAAGACCCGCAAATTCAGGAATATTTTTATCTACTTTAACTGAATGTTTTTTAAAAAATTCTTCAACATTTGGCGATAGTTTTCTTAATAATTCATATACTTTATATATTGTATTCTTTTTAGTCTCACAACCAAAATTACCAATTCTGTCTCTTATACACATCTCCGAGCCCACGAGACCAGAGAGGATCTCGTA
>CAJXPH010000143.1 GCA_913057765.1 uncultured Campylobacteraceae bacterium | reverse complement strand
TTAATATATAAAAATATTTTGATAATTTATAAAAAATTGATTTTTTTATGATACAATTTTTTATGAGAACACATAATTTTAATTTAAAAAATGAAAAAATAGAAGATATAATTAATTTTAAAGAATTTAATAAAGAACAAAATATACTTATTCAAATTTTCTGCGGACAAGGGAATAGTACACTTAAAAACTCTATTGATATCCTTTTAGAATATTTACCTCAAGCTATTTGTATTGGGACAACAACAGATGGGGAAATTCAAGATAAATATATTTCAACATCAAATACAATTATTTCTATATCTATTTTTGAAAAAACGCAAGTAAAAACATCTTATTCAGAATATAAAGAATCATTCCAAAATGGTTTTACTCTTGCCCAAGAATTAGTCACTTCAAATACAAAACTTCTTATTCTTTTTACAGATGGGACAACAACAAATGGCGAGAATTTTTTAAAAGGTGTGCAGGCATTCAATAAAGATATTGTTATTTGTGGAGGAATGGCTGGAGATAATGGGGCATTTACGCAAACTTATATATCAAGTCAAAATAAAGTGTTAAAAAAAGGAGCCGTTGGAGTTTCTTTAAATTCTGATATCTTGCAAGTACATAATGACTATAGATTTAATTGGTCACCCATTGGAATAGACCATAGAATTGATAAGATTGAGAATAATAGAGTCTATAGTATCCATGGAATGTCTCCAGTTGATTTTTATTCAAAATATCTTGGAGTTGATGTCGCATCAGCACTTCCCGCAACAGGGATTGAGTTTCCACTAATAGTTGAAAGAAATTCTATATTAACAGCTAGAGCAGTTATTGCCAAACATGATGATGGAAGTCTAAGTTTTGCCGGTAATTTACAAGAAGGTGATATTGTCAAACTTGGATTTGGAAATGCAGAAATGATTATGCAAAACCCTGTTGAAACGCTTCCTAAACTTTCTACAGGAAAACCAGAAACATTTTTTTTATATTCTTGTATGGCTAGAAGACGATATATGCCTGATTTTATCAAAGTTGAAGTTGAACCTTTTGCATCTATTGCACCGACATCTGGGTTTTTTACCTATGCAGAATTTTATCATAATAATGGAACCAATGAACTTCTTAATCAAACACTAACTGTAGTTGCTTTAAGTGAAAATAGTTTAAATACAAAAAAATCAACTTCTATTGAAAATATCAATACTTCAAAAGAAACCTCTGAATATGCAAGAACAATTCAAGCATTAACCCATCTTATTCAACAGTCTTCAAAAGATTATGATGAACAAACAAAAAAACTAAATACAGAAAAAGGTTATTCAAATAACTTATTAACCTCACAAAAACAATTTTTACGTCATGCTGTACATGAAACAAATACTCCTTTATCTGTAATTATGGGGAATATAGAATTATATGAAATGGAACTGGGAAAAAATAAATATTTATCAAATATTGAAGTTGCAATGAAAAATATATTTGCAATATACGATGATTTAAGTTTCTTAGTAAAAAAAGATCAGGTTGAATATAGAAAACAAAAAATCGAATTAGTAGACTATATAAGAAGTAGAATTGATTTCTTTACACAAGTTGCATTAAAAGTAAATTCAAAAATACTATTTAAAACAACAAAAACTGAAAAACCAATATATTTTAATGAAACAAAACTACAAAGGATTGTTGACAATAACTTAACAAATGCAATTAGATATACTTTAGAAAATGAAGACATATTTATCACATTACTAGAAGAGGACAATATATATAGTTTTTTAGTTTCAAGTCATTCAAGTGTAATTCAAGAACCAGAAAAAATATTTGAAGAATATTACAGAGAACAAAAAGATTATGATGGATTTGGATTAGGACTCAATTTAGTGAAAAAAATATGTGATGAAGAAGATGTAAAAATTGAATTAGAATCTAATGAAAAATTTACAACCTTTACTTACACTTTTAAGAGGAATGAACAATGAAAATACTGTTGTTAGAAGATGATTCTATGTTAAATGATGCAATTAAACAATACCTTGAATCTGTAGGCCATGCAATAATTTCTACAAAAGACGGGGAAACATGTTTAAAAACATTGGAAGAACAAAAATTTGATATGTTAATTCTAGATATAAATCTACCAGATATTGATGGGTTAACTATTCTAGAAAGACTTCATGAACAAAAAAGAATGGTTCCAACAATTTTCATTTCGGCACTAATTGATATTGAAGAGATTTCAAGAGCTTTTGATATTGGATGTCATGATTATTTAAAAAAACCATTTCATTTAAAAGAACTAAACCTAAGAATAAATAAGATCCTAAAAACAAGAGTTGTTCCACAAGAACATAAAAGACTTTCAAAATCTTATAGTTTTGACCATGAAACTACAACTTTATATTTTAATAATGAACCATATATTTTACCTAAAAGACAACTTCTAATCATCGCACTTTTATCTCAAAATAGAAGCCTAGTCGTAAATTATGACATGTTTAGAGAATATGCTTATGATGGAGATGATATTGATAATGCAACAATAAGAGCAGAAGTTAATCGTGTAAAAAAAGTTCTAAAAGAGGATTTTATTATTAATATAAGAGGAATTGGTTACATGGTAGAACGTCCAAACTAACAAATTAGTCTTTTTGATAAAAATAAAAGAAAAATTAGATAAAATCTTTACAATAAATAAATAAAGGCAAGCGATGAATCTTATTGTAAATGGTGAGAATAAAGAGTTCAATGAAAACTCTACACTTCAAGCAGTAATCAAAGAATTACAAGTAGAAGATAAAGTTATGGCAGCAGCAGTTAACATGGAAATTGTAAAAAAGGATGAATGGAATAATTACGTTGTTAAAAATGACGATAAATTAGAACTATTACAATTTGTTGGCGGAGGTTGATTATGATTACAGATATAAATTCAGTCTGTACATATTGTGGTGTTGGATGTGATATCACGGGACAAGTAAAAGACAACAAAATCTTAAAAATATATGCTCAAAATGATGGATATGTATCTCAAGGAAAACTTTGTATCAAGGGTTCAAAAGGTTTTGGATTTGTTGATGCTCCCGATAGAATTAGAAATACTAGAGTAAAAAAATCATTTATTGAAAAAAATCTTGATAATCTTCCAAGAGAGCTAAAAGCAAGAGCTAAAACTTTAAAAGAATTTGATGATGAATATTATGAAACTCCGTATGAGTTTACCACTTCACTTGCCGCATGGAAACTATCAGAAATAAAAGAAGAACACGGACGTCATGCCTTTTGTGGAATGGGAGGAGCTAGAACTTCATGTGAAAGTTCTTATATGTTCCAAAAATTCGTAAGAGAAGGAATGGATTCACCACATGTAGATTGTTGTGCAAGAGTTTGTCATTCTCCATCTTTAAAAGGGATGAAACCTCTTATTGGAGAAGGAGCTGCAACTAATCCATTTGATGATGTTTATAAAACTGAAAATATTATTGTAATGGGATCAAATACAACTGAAGCTCACCCAATCGTTGCAAATAGAATTTTAAAAGCTGCAAAGTCTAAAACTGCAACTCTAACAGTTATTGATGTAAGAAGAATTCAACTTGGAAAATATGGAGAAGAACTTGTAATCCCATATGAAGCAAATCTACTTGTTTTAAATATGATGGCTTATGTAATTTTAAATGAAAAACTTTATGACAATGAATTCATTGATGCTAGATGTGTTGGTTTTGAAGAGTATAAAGAATCAATTTTAAATGACCCATTTGCAAATCCTGAATATATGAGAAATATTGAAGGTTATGAAAAAATAGCTGACCAAATTCCAGAAGTTGCAAGACAATATGCTACAAAACAATCTATGTTCTTCTGGGGGCTTGGAATTACTGAACATTTAGATGGTTCATATGCTGTAATGGCAGTAGTTCATTTAGCACTTTTAACTGGAAATATTGGTAAAACAGGGACTGGTCTTATGCCTTTACGAGGACAGAATAATGTTCAAGGTGCATGTGATACAGGTTGTTTACCATATTTTGACCCAGATTATCAAACTCCAAAAGAAATTGGACTTATGACTCCTGAGTTAATTGATGAGATGTTAGAAGGAAAAATAAAAGCTATGTATGTAATGGGTGAAGACATTGCCCATATTCATCCAAACCAAAATAAAGTTCATAGAGCTTTAGAAAAGTTAGATTTAATTATTTCAAATGAACTATTTATGAATGAAGTTACAAAAAAAGCTGATATTGTATTTGGTGTAAAATCTGCTTATGAAAAAACTGGTGTTTATGTAAATGCAATGAGAAGACTTCATCTATCTCAACCACTTGTTGAAGCTGACATGCCAGATGATTGGGAAGTTTTAAGAGATATTGAGAATAAAATCAATGGTGAGTTTGAATATGAAACTTCAGAAGATGTTTGGAATGAAACTAAAGCTGCTGTAAAAAGTAGATATTTTGGTGCAACTTATCACAAACTATCAAAGAATAGAAATAGAGGTATGCAATGGCCAATTATGAAAGAAGACACTCCTGTATTACATCTTGAAGAATTTAGAACACCAGATGGAAAAGGATACTTCCAATACCACCAATATAAATTAAGAGAACAAATAGAAAAACTTGTTAAAAAAATAAAAACTCCAAAAAATGAGTTCTACTTAACAACAGGAAGAACTATTGTTCATTATAACAATATTGCTCAAACTGTTCGATGTGAACCTCTAAATTCTAGATATGAAAAAGATGTTGTACTTGCTTCAAAAGAAGATGAAGAAAGAATTGGAAGTAATGAAATTATCATGAAAACTGAATATGGTGAGACTGCCATCATGCCAGTTAGATATACAAAAAATATCAAACCTGGAACACTTTTTACAACGTTCCATCACCCTGAATCAAAAGTAAACTTTATCTTTGGAGATGAAGCAGATGAATTAATCTTAACAGCTAGATTTAAATCTGTAAGAGTGGATATTGAGCCGCAGTAAAGGCGATATTGCTGAAAGCAAAGCTTGTGAGTTCTTAATCTCACAAAGCTTTAAAATTATTGAACAAAATTTCTACGCTAAAAAATTAGGTGAGATAGATATCATCGCTACAAAAGACAAAATATATCACTTTATAGAAGTAAAATCAGCAAATGAATATGAAACTGCAGTAAACAATGTTACACCTTCAAAGCTATCAAAACTAAAACGAAGTATTGACTATTATTTACAAATTAAAAAACTTGATGTTAGTTTTTGCATTGATGTAATAATTGTAGTAAATGAAGAAGTTGAGTTTTTAGAAAACATTACTCTCTAACTTTTTTACTACAAAAAAACTATTTTTTATTTGTTAAATATACTCCAATAGCAACAATTACTACCCCTAAGCCAGTTAATAAATCAAATACCTCATCATATATTAAATATCCCGTAATAGCGGCTGAAACAGGTACAAGATAAAATAAACTTGCAACTTTACTTACTTCAGACCTTTGTATCATAATATACAATAAACTTAGAGCTCCAATAGAAACTCCTATTGCCATAAATGAAAGAGCATAAACAAACTCTGATGACCAAATAATTTTATAACTATCAAAAAGTAATAAAAGTATTAAACAAATAAATCCAGAACTTAAAGACTGAATAGAACCCCCAGTAAATAAACTCATATTAGAACAATACTTTTTTTGATATAAGCTTCCAAAAGTTAATCCTAAAAGTCCCACTACTGATAATAGAATAGAATATAAACCAGCAGTACTAAAGTCCATATTATGGAAAACTACAAGTAACACTCCAAATAGTCCAATAATTAATCCAAACCACTGTCTTGGCATAACTTCTTCATCTACAAAACTTTTTGCGAGTATTGCAACAAAAATTGGTTGTAACGCAATAATAATTGCTGATAAAGAAGGAGACAACCCCATATCTATTGATATAAAAACACCTATAGAGAATGTTGCAACAGTCAAAGAACCCGCAACACTAATATAAAATATATCTGTTAATGAAGGAAAAGATTCTTTTAATATTTTTGCAATTAATAATAGAATTGCTCCTGCAATAAAAAATCTTAATGTTAAAAAACTTAAAGGTGTTGAATATGGTAATCCATATTTTGCACCAACAAAACCACTTCCGTATAATAATACAAACAAAAAAGGAAATATAAAATGTCCTATTTTATTAGTTAAAATTGTTTTCCCTATCATGTTAACTCCTCATAAATTAAGTATTTTAGCATACAAACTGACTGGTTGGTCAAATGACAAAGCATCATAGCATAGATTTGACTAGTTAGTCAATACCTATATTATTAATTTAAAGAAAATAAATACAAATAAAAGTTTATGAATTATGATTATTCTAAAACCTCTTTATTTTCTCTTTCTTCTAAATACTCAGTGATAGTTTTATATTCATCTATAGGTTTTGGCTGAATATTTAAAATCTCTGACATAGATTTTACACCCATTGATAAAAGATACTGTAGATTAGTATCAAATGTTGCTTCTTCTATTACCCAAATTTTATCTTTGTGAGTTTCAAACATATATCCACCATTTGGAATAGGAGTCATAGATAGGGTTACTGTATAATGATCTTTTACAACTGATTCTTTTGTTGAATACATAAGTCCTATATTATAATCATCTTTGGCAAATCCATTTACAAGAACAACAAGAACTTTCTGCTCTCCTGATTTAGAAGTATTAAAAATATTTATAAGTTCTTTTATTGTCTCATATCCCGGAATTTTTGAGTAAAGTTTTGGTATAAAATTCATTAAACCAGTTTCAATAAACACACCTAATACATAAGCTAAGAATCCTAAAAGTGCAAGGCCTATAAACTGTCTCTTATACACATCTGACGCTGCCGACGAAGAGGATAGTGTAGAT
>CAJXPH010000142.1 GCA_913057765.1 uncultured Campylobacteraceae bacterium | reverse complement strand
ACGAGATCCTCTCTGGTCTCGTGGGCTCGGAGATGTGTATAAGAGACAGACCTTACTCTCACGATTTAGTAATAAATGATAATAAATATTTGCTCTTTACTGAAAAAATTAAAAAAACTTCTTGGTATATAATTTCGATGATTGATGAAAAAGAAATTATTTCAGAAGTAAGAAGTTTGGAAGATCACTACATAAATTTAGGATATATAATTATTGCCTCAGTAATAAGTTTTTATTTACTATTCTTTATATATTTATATACTAAAGCAAAAGAATTTGTTCGAATGATAAATGTTCCTCTGTTTAAGATTATTTCTATGACAAAAGATTTGGGATTAAAAAAAGATATAAATAAACTTGAGGAATGTGGAATTGTTGAGATAGATATTCTAAGTGAAAACTTTAATAATCTAGCTACAGAATTAGACCAAAGAACAAAAAAACTTGTTAAATCAGAGACACAAAGAGCTTTTAATGAAGAGCTGGCAAATACAGATTCTTTGACCGGAGTTTACAATAGAAGATTTTTAAAAGATTTTTCTAATAAATATATGAAAATTGTAAAAAGAGAAGAAGATAAACTTTCTATGTTATTAATTGATATAGACAATTTTAAAATTAAAAATGATACCTATGGACATAATACTGGAGATTTAGTTATTAAAAAATTAGTATCCATAATAAAAAACATTGTAAGAGATAAGGATTTGATAGTTAGATATGGGGGAGATGAATTTATTGTTCTTTTACCTAGTACAAATATTAGAAATGCAAGAAAAGTTGCAAAAAAATTAATTTCCTATTTAAATGAGATTAATCAGCTTGAATCAAAAGAACTATTTTTCACTATTACTATTGGTACTTCAGAATATCAAGACAGCGACAAGAATATTGAAGATATCATGCATAGGGCAGACAAATCCCTATATAGAGCCAAAGATCTTGGTAAAAATTGTGTAGTTTAGTTTCATAAATCTTTTTTCATGACATAAAACTATAATTTATATATAATTTTTCAATAATTTATAAAAACTTTTTGGAAAGATATGCTAACCTTTTGTATAAAAATTTAAGGAGTTTAAATGAAAAAAGTGATTAGTTTAGCAGTAGCAACTGCATTAACTTGCGGGATGGCTTTTGCTAAAGAGATTAAAGTTGGAGCAGTTATGCCAATGTCAGGTCCTTTAGCGGCTTACGGACAAGTAACTAACTTGGGATTAACGTTAGCAAATAAATTACAACCTACGTTAAAAAATGGTGATACAATTAAAATTGTATTAGTTGATAATAAAGGTGATAAAGTTGAAACTGCAACTGCAACTACAAGATTAATTTCTTCGGATAAAGTTGTTGCAATTTTAGGTGCATTAACTTCGACAAATACAGCTCAAACAATTGCAATTGCTGATAAGAAAAAAATTCCAGTTATCGCATCAGTTGCTACAAATGATAAATTAACAGCTAAAAGAACATTTGCAAATAGAGTTTGTTTTACAGATAGTTTTCAAGGTGAAGTTGTTGCAAATTATGCAACAGCACAAGGTTATAAAAATGCTGTAGTTGTTGTTGATCAAGCTCAAGTTTATTCTTTAGGTTTAGCAAAAGCTTTCCAAAAAGCATTTAAAGCAAATGGTGGAAAAATTGTTAAAAAAATTAAAATTACTTCTGGAGATAAAGATTTCAAAGCAGTAGTTTCTCAAGTTAAAAAGATGAATCCAGACTTCCTATTCTTGCCATTATATCACCCAGAAGCTTCAATGATTTCAAGACAATCAAAGCAATTAGGTTTAATTAAACCAATGTTCTCTGGTGATGGTGTTGCAAATCAAACATTTATTGATTTAGGTGGAAAATCTGTTGAAGGTTATATGTTTACTGACTTTTTTGATTACACAAATCCTCCATCAAAAACTTCTGCTGATTTCGTAGCTTTCCATGAAAAAGAGACTGGGAACAAAGAAGTTAACTCATTTACTGCATTAGGTGCAGATACTTATAACATTTTAATTGATGCAATGAATAGATGTGAAGACCCAACTAATTCAATTTGTATTAATGAACAAATTAAAAGTACTACAAACTTTGATGGTGCATCTGGAAATATTTCTATTGATAAAAATGGAAATGCAACTAGATCAGCAGTTATTAAAGTTATTAAAGATGGAAAAGCTACGTTTAAAGCAACAGTTAATCCATAATCATTATATTAGAAGTCTAGCATCTTATGCTAGACTTTTTTTTGCAATATGAAAATTAACTATGGGTTATTTTTTTTATTGTAAAAAGTCACTTACGAAAAAAAATTGGGAGATTTAATGGATATATTAACGTTTATGCAGCAGATGGTAAACGGTTTTAGTTTGGGTAGTATGTACGCCCTTATTGCGATTGGTTATACTATGGTATATGGGGTGTTAAGATTAATTAACTTTGCACATGGTGATATTATGATGGTAGGTGCCTTTTTAGGTTACACGTTTATGGCGATATTTGATTTATCGTTTCCTGTAACGGTACTATTATCAGTAACAATATCTGCTCTTTTTGGTGTACTTATGGATAAAGTCGCGTATAAACCTTTACGTGAAGCTCCAAAAATTTCTTTACTTATTACGGCAATTGGTATTTCATTTTTTCTTGAAAATGCATTTACTGTATTTTTAGGTGGTGTACCACGGGCATTCCCTGTTCCTGAATATATGGAACAAGTATTTAATATTGCAGAGGTTACATTCACTGTATCATCTATTGCAGTTCCTTTTGTAACTTTAATTCTATTATTAGGTATTCTATTCGTTTTATACAAAACTAAATATGGTATGGCTATTCGTGCTCTTTCTTTTGATATTAAAACTGTAAACTTAATGGGTATTGACGCAAATACTATCATTGCCTTAGTATTTGGTTTAGGTTCAGGATTAGCTGCTGTTGGTGGTATATTTTGGGCTATTAATTATCCTTCTGTTGAACCTATGATGGGAGTACTTGTTGGGCTTAAAGCCTTTGCTGCCGCAGTTGTTGGTGGTATTGGTTCAGTTACTGGTGCAGTTCTAGGTGGTTTTATTATTGGATTTACTGAAGTAGTAGTTATCGCTTTTTGGCCTGAAATGGGTGGATATAAAGATGCCTTTGCTTTTATTTTTTTAATTCTAGTATTATTACTTAAACCTACTGGTATTATGGGTGAAGATTTAGAAAAGAGTAGGTTCTAATTATGATGAATGATTCAATTTTCACAAAACAAAGACTAATAAATCTAGCAATTATTGTTACTGCAATTTGGTTTACCCATTTTGCACAAGTTACATTTGATGAATACACAGTTAGGATTATTAACAATGTTGCAATTTTCATTATTCTTGCAGTTTCATATAACCTTATTAATGGTGTAACTGGTCAGTTTTCTTTAGAACCAAATGGATTTGTTGCAATTGGTGCTTATGTTACAGCTATCTTATTAGTTGATAGTGAAACTATGTTATATCAATATGATATTGAAGATCCTTATCCTTGGGTTTTAGCTTTACAAGCCAATTTTGTTTGGGCATTAATATTATCAGGTACAATTTCTGCATTATTAGCATTATCTTTATCTTTCCCAGTATTTAGAGTTAGAGGAGATTACCTTGCAATTGTAACACTTGGTTTTGGATTTATTATTAGAATTTTAGCTATTAATTCTCCCGAGATTACAAATGGATCATTAGGTATTAATGATATTCCTGAGTATTCAAATCTTTATTGGACTGGAGGTATTGCAATTTTAACTGTTATGGCTATTTTAAATGTAATTTATTCAAAATATGGCCGAGCAATGAAAGCAGTACGTGATGATGAAGATGCTGCTACAGCAATGGGTGTTAATACATTTAAAGTGAAAACTTTAGCATTTAGTACCTCTGCCTTCTTTGAAGGTGTTGGTGGTGGATTATTAGCGGCACTTTTAACATCAATTTCTCCCGATTTATTTACATTCTTCTTAACATTCCAATTATTAATTATTATTGTTCTTGGTGGTCTTGGAAGTACAACAGGAGCTATTTTAGGAACTATTTTTGTAATGGCTGGATTAGAATGGATGAGATTCCTAGATGAGCCTATGAATATCTTAGGGTATGAAACAGAGGCAATGCCAGGGATGAGGATGGTTGTGTTCTCTCTTATCTTAATCTTCGTAATGCTTTTTGCAAGAGAAGGTTTAATGGGTAAAAAAGAGTTAAAAGATTTATTTAAAAAGAAAAAGGCAAACAAATGATTTTAGAAGTTTGCAATATAACAAAAAAGTTTGGTGGGGTGACAGCCATTAAAGATACTTCTTTTAGTGTTAACACAAAAGAAATTTATGGTCTTATTGGTCCAAATGGAGCTGGTAAAACAACAATGTTTAATATTATTACAGGAAATTATGAACCTACTGAGGGTAATATTAAATTCCATGGACAAAGAATTGATGGTATAAAACCATATAAAATTGTTCATAGAGGAATTGCTAGAACATTCCAAAATATTAGATTGTTTAAATCTATGACAGTTTTAGATAATGTATTAATTGGATTTGATTATCAAGCAACTTATACATATTTTGAAGCAATACTTAGATTACCAAGATTCTTTAAAGAAGAAAGAAGAGTAAGACAAAGAGCTTTTGAGATTATGGAAGTTTTAGGAATTGCTGAGTTTGCTGATGAATTAGCTACTTCACTTTCTTATGGTCAACAAAGAAAAGTTGAAATTGCACGTGCACTTGCTGCAAATCCTCAACTTTTACTTTTAGATGAACCCGCAGCTGGAATGAATCCACAAGAGACACATGAATTAGCAGAATTATTCTTTAAAATTAGAGATGAATTTGATGTAACAATTTTACTAATTGAACATGATATGAAATTTGTAAATAAACTGTGTGATAGAGTTATGGTTTTAGATTATGGAAAAACAATCTTTGAAGGTGATATAAAAGATGCAATTAAAGATGAAGAAGTTATAAAAGCTTACCTTGGAGATTTTAAACATGCTTAAGATTAGAAATTTAGAAGTATATTATGGATTAATTAAAGCTGTAAAAGGTGTAAGTATTGATGTTGAAGAAGGACAAATTGTATCTTTAATTGGATCAAATGGTGCAGGGAAAACTTCAACTCTTCAATCAATTGTAAATGATGTTAAAAAAACTGGTGATATTCATTTTAAAGATAAAACAATCTCAAAACTCAAAACTCATAATATTATCCAAGAAGGTATCTCTTTAGTTCCTGAAGGAAGAAGAGTATTTCAAAATCTAACGATTGAAGAAAATATGAGAATGGGTGCTTTTAATAATAGTGAAAAGTATGAAGAACTTCAAGAAAGAATGTTTACACTTTTCCCTAGACTTGTGGCAAAAAAAGGACAGCTTGGTGGTACTATGAGTGGTGGAGAGCAACAAATGCTTGCCATTGCCCGTGCACTTATGAGTTCACCAGAACTTCTTATGCTTGATGAACCTTCATTAGGGTTAGCTCCTAAAATTGTAGGAGAACTTTTTGAAACTATTACAAAACTTAGAGATGAAGGTATTACAATTTTGCTTGTAGAGCAAAATGCTTTTGCCGCACTTGAAATCTCTGATTATGCATATGTATTAGAAAATGGAGTAGTTGCTTTAGAAGATAAAGCTTCTAATTTAATTGATTCAGATGAAATAAGAAAAAAATATCTAGGTGGATAATTAATTTTGCTTCCTTTAGATGAATATATAAAAGTATTTTTAGGGGTTCTAGCTATTATGGGACCTTTTTCAGCTTTACCAATATTTGTTAATTTAACTTCAAATAAAAGTAAAGTTGAGAAGAATCAACTTGCAAAAAGTTCTTCTTTTTATGCTCTACTTGTTGCTCTTTGTTCTGTTTGGCTAGGGAATGCAATTCTAGATTTTTTCAATATCTCTATTGCTGCTTTTAGAGTTGCAGGAGGAATACTTCTTTTAACTTTAGCAATAAATATGATTAATGCAAAAATACCAGGATCAAAACAAACTCCAGAAGAACTTGAAGAAGCAAAGGTTTCAACAAAAGATTTAGCAATGATCCCCTTAGCTATACCGCTTATAATGGGACCTGGTGCTATTTCTACTGTTATAGTTTTTTCACATTATGGAAGTGGACTTGGACATTTACTTATGATGAGTTTAATCGTTACGATACTTATTCTAAACATTTATTTATTTTTAAAAGCAGCAGCTTATTTTTCAGAAAAGCTTGGACTAATTGGGGTAAATGTAATTTCACGAATAATGGGATTAATTCTTGCTGCTATTGCTGTTGAATTTATGGCAAGTGGATTAATCAAATTATTCCCTGGATGGGCATAAATTTATTGTTTTGATAGAATCTTAATATTATTATAATTGATTAAGTCATATAATATATTATATTTATATTAAAGATTATTTAATGAAAAAAACAAGCTTTTTTCTTTTTCTTATCCTCTTTTTTAACACAATATGTTTCTCTCAAGAAGATGTTACTCTTGAAAGATTGTCAATTTTCATTGATAAAAATAATACCACTTATGAAAATATAAAAAAAGAAAAATTTAAAATAACTTCATCAAATCATTTAAATTTTGGTTTTAACAATAAAATTGATATATGGGTAAAGTTAGAACTTCTTAATAAATCAGAAAAACTTGAAACTAGAATTTTAGAACTAGATAATCCCTTATTAGAAGAACTAATTCTTTACTCTTCTAATAATACTTTTTTAAAAAGTGGAATGCTTAATATAACAAAGAGTCGAGATAAAATAAATCCAACTTTTAAAGTTAATATTGATGCAAATAGTAAAAAAATATATTTTATGAAGGTTTCAAATAATACTACTGCCTTGCAATTTTCCTGTCTCTTATACACATCTGACGCTGCCGA
>CAJXPH010000141.1 GCA_913057765.1 uncultured Campylobacteraceae bacterium | reverse complement strand
CTGGTCTCGTGGGCTCGGAGATGTGTATAAGAGACAGATATAATATTATAACATGGTTTAGTTAATGATTTTTTTCTTCAAGTTCTGAAGCACTTTTTATAATATCAATACCAAATTTTGCTCTTAGTTTTTGTATTTCATTTGTAAGCTTTCTTTTCTTAATATCACTTTCATATTCAAATAAATCATATGTGAACTCCTTAGGTTTAGAGAAATTTGAAACAGTAAGGTTTAATTGGACTACTCCATGTGTGGGATGAATATCGTTTTGGATAAATAACTTCTTCATATTAAATTTAAAATCTTCTTCATTAAATATTCTATTTACATTTATATAGTTTTTTGATTTTATTCTATATTCATATTTAATTTTGATTGAATAAGTAAGAGGATTAACATTAGCTTTTTTTACCAAAAAACATAAGTATCTACTTAAAATTATAATTCTTCTTTTTAATTCATTTCTATCGTAAACAACATCAAAAGTTCTTCCAATCCCAATAGACTTTTTATCTTTTGAAAGTGCTATTACATTATCATTAATTCCGCAAACTTTATTATAAAGATCAATTCCTGGTTTCTTCCAAGAATAAAATAGTTCTTTTTTGTTTGATATATCACCCAAAGTCTTAATTCCATAACCTTTTAAACGAGATTGATATCCAGGACCAATTCCAGGAAACTCTTTAATTGGAATATCTTTTATAAAACTTGTCATTTGATCTTTTTTTACATATTTAACACCATCTGGTTTTGCATATTCTGTTATTAATTTTGATAAGTATTTTGAATGGGCAATTCCAATTGAAATTGGAAGATTCAACTCTTTTTCTATTTTCTTTTTTAAATTATATGCAAAAGGGATAACATCCTCTTCTTCTATATAACCTCTTAAGTCTCCAAAAAATTCATCAATTGAAAATTGTTCAACTAAGGGTATTTCATGTTCCAAAAGTTTTAAAAGTTTTTGAGATAATTCATGATATAAAGGATAGTTAGGAGAAACCATTTTAAGTCTAGGACAAAGTTTTAAAGCTTCATTTACACTCATAGCAGTTTTCACTCCATATGCCCTTGCTTCATAGGAAGAAGTTGTAATTATTCCTCTTATTCTTCCACTTTCATCAACGAAATATTCTTTAAAACTTTTTTCACCTTCATTAGTTAATATAGTACTTACAAAAGCACCACTACTTTCACTAATCTTTCGAACTTCTTTTTTAGTTGAGAAAATATTTAAGTTACTTCTTCCTCCAACAGCAGCGGGAATATTTTCTAAACTCTTATCAATAGTTCTATGAGCAGATATAAAAAAACAATCTAAATCCAAATGTATAAACATAAGTATATTCTATCTAAATATATTTCATTATGCAATAAAATTACAATCTGCAATAAAGTTAACTTCTAGTTTTTTAGTGATATTATTCTTTTTTTAAAGGATTCATCATTAATTTAGAACCATGTAGAATGTGTAAAGCAGAAATTCAATCAAAAATAAAACAATGCCCTTACTGTGGAACATTAAATCCTACAGTAAAATTAAAAGAGATATTCATAGGAATTGCAGGAGTATTACTATTTATGTCAATTGTGACATATTTTGTAAACAATTAAATTTTATTTTTTAAAACACCTAATAATAGACCAATAGCTAACCCAATAAAGTGAGCATACCATGCAATTGGAAGACCAATAAGTAGTGGTGCCACAGAAATTATCAATACCCAAGTAATAATTCCCTTTCTTTGATGTTTATCAAAATAAGCATAGAATCCCATAAGTACACAAATTGCACCCGAAGCTCCTACTAGGTTTACTTGACTATCCAAGAAGTAGATATATGCAAAACTTAAAAGAGAAGTTAATAGTCCACCTATTAAATATACTATTATAAAACCTTTTTTACCAAAGATTTTTTCAATAGGATTTCCAAATTGATAAAGAACAAACATATTCATTCCTAAATGTCCTAAGCCCCCATGTGCAAACATAGAACTTAATGGTTGCCAAAAGAAACCACCTTCAATGAAATACATATTAAGACCCATATAGAGGCTACCATAGTCTATATTCGTTTGTACCAAGTACAGAAGAACGGCAAGACCAATGGTAATATTTGTAAGCGTAAAATCTTTACTTTTGAACATTATTTTTAAATACCTTTATTGAGCAATCTACTCTTTGTTTTATTGCATTGTTAAACATAAATTGAAAGTCTGTGTATACTCTAAATATTTCTTTAGAATTAATTCTAAATGATGTCATAACAGAACCTGAATTAAGCTTAGGAACTTCATTTTTCTTACTTGGATTCTTTTTATCATTTTCAATAAGTTCATATTTTATTTTCAAATATTTTTCTATATCTTTTTTTGGTTTGGAAGCAATTGATTCAATAAAATATTTATCCATCTCTTCTAATGATACTACTTTTTCAATAGTAGATGGCATAAATTCAGCTTTTAAATAAGAACCTTCAAGTTTATAATAGCCTTTATCTAAAGCTTTTATAGATTTATTTAATAAATTTTGATTAAAAACTTTAAAATATGTATAACTCTCATTTTCACATTCTAATTTAACAATCTCTTTTTGAGGGTTTTCTTCACTTTCATCTTTTACAATATATTTAGAGTATAAAACCAAAATTACCGAAATGATAATTATAGAAGCAAGAGAAAAGAAATTATTAATAATTTGACTATCTCTTGCTCCTCTTTTCATAATTTATTCTAAGAATTAAACTAAAGCTTCTTTTAAAACATCTTCAATTACATCAACAGGCTTAATTTCCATAGCCTCTTTCACTTCCTCCGGGATATCTTCTAAATCTCTTTGAAAGTTTTTTCTTGGAATTAATGCTAATTTCATTTTTGCTTTATATGCAGCAATAAGTTTTTCTTTTAATCCACCAATTGGTAATACTTTTCCAGTTAATGTAAGTTCTCCTGTCATTGCAACATCGGATTTAACTTCTTTTTCAGCTAAAATTGAAGCAATTGTTACAGCCATTGTTATACCAGCACTAGGTCCATCTTTTGGTGTTGCACCTTCTGGAATATGTAAGTGAATATCAAATCTTTTATAAATTTCACTTTGATCAACTTTTGTTTTTTCTTCTTCCTCTTTAGCCGTTAGAGGAATACTATCTTTTGCTATTTTAATTTTTTTATTATCAATTAATAACTTAACAACAGAATAAGAAATTCGAGAAGATTCTTTCATAACATCACCTAGGTTACCTGTTACAGAAAGAAGGCCTTTCCCTCTTAGTTTTACTGCTTCAATTTTTAGAACATCTCCACCAACAGCAGTCCAAGCTAACCCATTTGTAACACCAATAGAATTTTTCTTATCCGCTGGATCAATTTCAAAAATAGGATTATCTAAATAATCTTCAATATTTTTCGTACTTATAGAAACTTTTTTAAGTTCTTTATCTTTTAAAAGTTTTTTAACAGATTTTCTAAATAATTTTGCAAATACACGTCTTAGGTTTCTAACACCTGCTTCTCTAGTATATTTAGCAATAATTGTTTCAATAGTTACTTTTGATAATACAATTTCACTTGTTTTTAAACCATGTTTCTCAAGTTCTTGAGGAATAAGATAATCTTTCGCAATATGATATTTTTCATTTGGCGTATATGAAGACATCTCGATAAATTCCATTCTATCTCTTAAAGCAGGAGGAATTCTTCTTGCATCATTTGCCGTTGCCACAAAAATACATTGAGATAAATCAATTGCAAAGTTTAAATATAAATCTCTAAATTCATGATTTTGTTCAGGATCTAAAACTTCAAGCATAACAGCAGTAGGATCACCTCTATTATTTGCACCTATTTTATCAATCTCATCAAGTACAATAACAGGATTCATTTGCTTAGCGTCAACAAGACCTTTTACAATACGTCCAGGCATTGCTCCAACATATGTTCTTCTATGACCTCTTAATTCATTCACATCTTCCATTCCACCGAGTGCAATTCTTACAAGAGGTCTTTTTAATGCTTTTGAAATAGAGTTTGCTAATGATGTTTTACCAACACCAGGAGGTCCCACAAAACATAATACTGTTCCTCGAGAACGAGTATTTTCAATTTTTCTTTCTTCAAGCATTTCTTTAACTGCAAAATATTCAGAAATTCTTTCTTTTGGTTTTTCTAAAGAATAATGGTCATCATTTAATTGATCTTCAACATTTTGAACTGAAATCTTTTCATCAGAATATTTTCCAAAAGGCACATCAAGTACATTTTCAATGTAAGTTTGTAAAAGTGCGCTATCAGGTGAATCTTGATGCATTCTTGATAGTTTTTCAATTTGTTTTTTAGTCTCTTTATAACCATCTTCTGGCATATCTTTTTTAATTTTCTTTAGCTTCTTTTTATAAGCTTTGATTTCGACATCTTTTTGATTATCTCCACCAAGTTCTGTTTGAATAGCTTTAATTTGCTCTTTTAAGAAATAATCTTTATGCGTTTTTTCAATTTTAGAATTTACCTTTTGCGTAATCTCTTTTTGAATTTTAAAACTTTCAATTTCTTTTTTAATAGTTTCAATAATTTCTAATAATCTTTTCTCTATATTTGTTTGAGAAAAAAGTACAAAAGCATCCTCTTTTTTTACTCTTAAAACAGAAGAGATTAAATCTGCAATTCTAGTTGCATCGTCATTTTCTTCTATAGTTTTAATTAAATCAGCAGGAAACTTAGAATTTATTCTTGAAAGCTTTTTAACTTGCTCTCTTAAAACACTTATTATAGAATCTACACTCTCTTGAGAATATTCTTCATCTTCTAATTTTTCAACAAATGCAAAAGTAGGTTTTTCTTCATCAAAACTTTCAATTTTACCTTTTGCTAAACCTTGGAAAAGTACTTTTATTTTACCATCTGGTAAAGATACTTTTCTCATAATATTTCCAATAACTCCTACGTTATAGAAACTATCTTTATCTCTTTTTCCCTCAAGTCCTGTTTTACTAACGCTTACAATTACTAATTTATTCTCTTCAATAGCGTGTTCAACTGCTTTAATATTATCTTCGTTACTTAGAAAAAGCGGTGCAATCATAAAAGGATATAAGAATACATCATCCTCAATTACTAAAGGTATTTCCTGAGGAAAAGAATCATAATTCTCTAATTCCATAAATATTAACTCCTAAAAATATATTTTATTTTATTTTTTTAAAATAGGCCTTTTTCAAATGGACGTCTGTAAAAAGGTACTTCTACAGGTTCAATCTCTTTTGGTGCAACCCATGATTTTTTTACTTTTTCGTCGTAAAACTCAGAAGCTTTTGGCTTATCAAGTCTTTTATACAAATCAGCAATTTCCTTGTCTAAAGAAGCTTTCGCCATAAAAAGTCTTGCACTCATTGTATTAACTAAAGGCATGTAAGGTGATCTTGAAAAAGTATTTTTAAACTCTTCAATATCATTAATTGTGTCTTCAATAAGCTGTTGATCTCTTAATTCATTAGAAAATCCTAAGAAATTTGCTTTAATTTTTAGATATCTTACATAATCAATATTCTTACTTAGACCAAATCTTTTAACATATTCATCCAAATAAAAATTTGCTAATTCATACTCTTCTTCATCCATATGTCCATTTGCTAAAATAAGCAATGCAGTAGGAAGTAAAGGTGAGTTTCTATGTTCACTTTCTAATGATGTATAAGTATCATCAGCATCGTCTAAATAACCCGTAGAGATTTGTTCAATCATATTATTGTACCAATACAAAGCTGGTTTATCATATTCTTGAGATTTCTCTGATTTTTGAGAACAAGCCGTTAAAAAGAACCCTAATCCAATTATTAAAACAAGATTTCTAAACTTTAAAATATTAATCATATAAATAATCCTTTTTCATAAAGAAAGTATTCTATCCTATCTATCCTTGCTATTTTCTTACTTTTTTTACTATTATTTTTACTATTATAAATAATTGGTTATAATATTTCAAATAATTTTTTAGAAGGTTTATAATGAAATTAACACTTATCGGAAATGGATTTATGGCACAAGCATTAGCACGTGGTCTTGTGGCAAATTTTGAAGTAGAAATAATAGGAAGAGATGAAAGTAAACTAAAAAAAATTCAAGAAAAAATACCCGAAATATCAATTAGTACTATGTCAGATGGTGAAGATATATCTAACAAAAATATAATATTTTGTGTAAAACCTTATGCTCTTCAAAGCGTTTCTATAAGGCTTCAAGGGGAAGCAAATATTTTATTCTCTATTTTAGCGGGAACTACAATTGATAGCTTAAAAAAACATATAAAAGCAAAATATTATGTTAGGACTATGCCTAACGTTGCTGCTTCTGTTTCTAAATCAACTACTACAATTACAGGAGATAAAGAAGCAAAAAATATTGCACTTGAACTTTTTGATTCAATTGGAAAATCAATTTGGGTAAATACTGAAAAACAACTAGATATAGCAACAGCTGTAGCTGGAAGTGGGCCTGCATTTTTGGCATTAGTTGCGGAGAGTTTAAGTGATGGGGCAGTTAATGCAGGATTAGAAAGAAGCATTAGTAACGAACTTGTTCAAGGACTATTTGAAGGTTTTGCAAAATTACTAGATGGAAATCATCCAGCTATCATAAAAGATTCAGTGATGAGTCCAGGAGGAACAACAGCAGCTGGTATGCGTGAACTAGAAAATGGAGCAGTGAGAGCTTCAATGATAAACGCAATTTCAGCCGCACATGATAAAGCCTCTGAACTTGGACAAAAATAGTTTCACGCTTTTTGAAACACTTATAAGCATTATCTTATTACTTGTTATCATAGTAGGTTTTAACAGATATACCTACTATGACAACTTTGATGAAGAATTTATGCTATTACTGTCTCTTATACACATCTCCGAGCCCACGAGACCAGAGAGGATCTCGT
>CAJXPH010000140.1 GCA_913057765.1 uncultured Campylobacteraceae bacterium | reverse complement strand
TACGAGATCCTCTCTGGTCTCGTGGGCTCGGAGATGTGTATAAGAGACAGAATGTATGAGGTTTCAAACACCTTTCTTGTACCTGTTTTACTATTGATTATAGTTTTATTTATGTATTCCATCTTTGAAACAGGTGTTTTTTTAGGTCAATATTATAAAAGAAAAAGTACTTTTAAAAACTATGAAACTTTTATAAATACTGAAATAAAAAATAAAATCACTGGTTATCCAATAGTTAATTATCTTATAAAAAAAGGCTTTAGTAGTTGTGAAGACTTAGAAGTATTTGCACACAAAAAACTACAAACTTCATCAATTGTGACAAGAATCACTCCTATGTTAGGTTTAGTTGCAACAATGATTCCTATGGGGCCTGCATTAAAAGCGCTTTCAGATGGGAATATTCAAGGTATTAGTGAAAATCTAATAATTGCATTTGCTGCTGTTATATTTGCACTTATCACTGCTTCTATTACTTATTGGATAACAACAGTAAGAAGAGGATGGTATGCACATGAGATTAAAGATATTCTTGAATTAAATAAGGTAAAAAATGAAATTACTTCATGATGATGAATCATTAAATCCCATTTTATCTGCTGTAAATCTAATTGATGTATTCCTTGTTATTATTGCTGCCTTATTAATAACAATTGCACAGAATCCATTAAATCCTTTCTCTTCAAATGATGTTACTGTAATAAAAAATCCAGGAAAAAAAAACATGGAAGTAATAATAAAAAAGGGTAAAAAGATTGAAAAATATAAATCTGAAGGCAAAATTGGAAAAGGCGAAGGGACAAAAGCAGGAGTAGCGTATAAACTAAAAAATGGAAGCATGGTTTATATCCCTGAATAAAATTAAATGAAAAAGGAAATTTTTTAAATGAAAAAAATATTTATTGTTATATCTCTTCTCTTCTATATAAATATATTTGCAAAAACTGATATGCTTATATTTAGTGCAAGTATGGGGAAAGTGCCGCAAGAATCGAAAGTAAATGAATTAATAAATGTCGCAAAAAAGAATCAATTGTCAATTGATTTTAAATTTGAAAATGAAATCAAAAAAGATGAAGTACTAGCTGAGTTTAGCAAATATAAAATAATAATGTTTGATTCTCTAGCAGGTTCTAGAGGAATCAATAGTTTACTAGAAAAATATTCTGGTGCATTGAATTCTTTAAAAGCCAATACTGTAGTAATACCGATTTCACTAAAAGCTGAAAATCCATATAGAAAAAACATATCAATAGAGGATAATATTGCATTAAATGAGTATTGGTACAACGGTGGAGTCGAAAACTTTAAAAACTTTTCTATTTTTATAAATAATAAAATTTTTAAAAGAAGTAATGATAAATATGCCTCTGCAATAACTATCCCCGAAGAAGGTATATATCATCCAAAGAATCCAAAAATTGTTTTTTCATCTATAGAAGAATATGCAAAGTTTTTTAATATAGACTTAGAAAAACCAAAAAAACCACTGATCGCCATTGGGCTTCATAGAGGTTCTTTAGCTTCAAATGCACTAGAACACATAAATGAGTTAATTTCATATTTAGAAAATAAAGGTTTTAATACTATCCCATATTTTACAAATATTACAGGAAAAGACTTTGTAGGAAAAAAATTTTTAACATATAAAAACAAAACTATTGTGGATGTTGTAGTAAATTTTCAAATCATGATTATTGATCATGAAACTTTAAAAGATGACTACAAAAAATTAAATGTTCCAATTTTACATGCTCTTTATTATGGAGATGGGAATATTGATGAATGGAAAAAAGATCATGTAGGAGTGAATTTTCCTATGATTGCAATGACATTTATCATCCCAGAAACTCTTGGATATTCAGATGGATTAATAGTTGCAGCACAAGATAAGAAAACAAAAAAACTTCTTCCTATTTTAAATCAACTACATTCTTTAGCAAATAAAGCTATAAATATTTCAAATCTAAAACAAAAAAGAAATAAAGATAAAAAAGTTGCAGTGATGTATTATAACTATCCTCCGGGTATAAATAATATGGGAGCATCTTTTCTAAATACTCCTGAATCATTAGAGCTATTGTTAAAAAACATGAGAGAAAAAGGTTATAGTACAGAGTTAAAAGATTCAAAATGGTTTGAAACTGAAGCTACAAAGTCACTTAAAGCTTATTATGAAAAAGGTCATGATAAACAAATGTTAAAAGATAATGTAGCAGATTTATATCCATATGATAAATATATTGAGTACTTTAGAAGTTTACCTTTAGAAACACAGAAAATCATTAATAAAGCTTGGAAAAGTCCAAGATATTCGAAGATGATTACACGAGTTAATGGTAAAAAATACTTTCTAATTCCTAGAATCCAATTAGGGAATATAATTATTATGCCACAACCTAGAAGAGGTGAAAGAGTTGATAAATTAGGTTTAAAATTAAAAAAACTGAAAGATGATGATACTTCATTGTGGCACAATCAAAAAGTACCGGTAAATCATTCATATTTAGCATCTTACCTTTATATAAAAGAAAAGAATGAAGTAGATGCTTTAATTCACTTAGGAACACATGGTACTCAAGAATGGATGCCAGGGAAAGAAAGAGGTCTCTCTATAAATGACTCAGCCCTACTTCCATTAGGTGATTTAGTTGTGATTTACCCTTATATAACAAATAATGTTGCTGAAGCTATGCAAGTAAAAAGAAGAGGAAGAGGTACTTTAATTTCACATCAAACACCTCCATTTGGAATAAGTGGTACATATAAAGAAATTGGTGAAATTATGGATTATATCAATCAATATAAAAGTGTTGATGATGGTATGCTCAAAACTAAATTAAAACAACAAATCACTGATTTATCTTTAAAATTAAATATGCACAAAGATATAGAATATTCAACAAGTGATATAGAAAACAGTTTTGATGAATATCTTTCAAAAATAGAAGACTATATTTTAGGAATGAGTGGTTCAGCACAACCTCTTGGTATGCACACCTTTGGAACCGTTCCAAAACAAGAATATTTAATCACAACTGTAATGCAAATGCTTGGCAAAGAATTTTTAAAACAAGCAGATGGCCAGCTATATTTTTCGAAAGACTATACAGAAATAAAAAAATCAAATGCATATAACTTTGTCGAAAAATATGCAATAAACAATTTAGAAACTAAAGATTTAGAAAACAAAGAACTCTTTCCATATGTTGCACTAGCAAAAAAATATATAAACAATTTTAAGACAAATGAAGAAACAAAAAGTTTATTAAGAGCATTAAATGGAGAGTTCATAGAAACAGGAATAGGAGGAGATCCTATAAGAAATCCACAATCAGTACCAACTGGTAAAAATATGTATGGATTTGACCCTACAAAAATTCCCACGAAAGCTGCTTATGAGACAGGGAAAAAGCTCATGAAAGATTTTATTGAGAATTATTATAAAGAAAATGGAAAATATCCTACAAAATTGACATTTAATCTTTGGTCACTTGAAACTATGAGGCATTATGGAGTATTAGAATCTCAAATTTTATATGCTATGGGAGTAAAACCAATTTGGAATGAAACTGGAATTTCAAATAAATTTATCCAAAATATTGTTAAACAATTTTTACAATCTTATGTAGGTGAAGATATTGGTTCTTTTTTATCAAAAGCTGTAACTATTGGTCGTATTGAATTCTTTTTAGGTTTAACTCCTAATACATGGTTCCAAAAAGCAAAAAAGATGTTAAGACATTCGGGGAATGTTAATAAAGGAACAATTGAAGATGTAGAGATTATTCCATATAGTGAACTTAAACGTCCTAGAGTTGATACAGTAATTTCTGTTACGGGATTATATAGAGATACATTTCCACAAGCAATGCTAGTTTTAGCAAAAGCTGTAGAAAAAGTTGCCCAATTAAAAGAAGAAAATAATCATCTAAGAATAAATACTTTAAAAATTAAAGAACAATTGAAAAAACAAAACTTGGAAGATGATGTAGTTCAAAGATTATCTACAGTTAGAATATTTTCAAATAAAACAGGTTCATATGGTTCTGGAATAGGTGCAATAGATGATACAGATAAATGGGATGATGAAAAAAGATTAACAGATAACTACTTTGAAACAAGAGGATACTATTTTGGTAGTGATACTAAATATTGGAATGAAAAACTACCTCAAGTTGATTTATATGCAAAAAATTTATCTGGTACTCAAAGTGTAATATTCTCAAGAACATCAAATTTATATGGACTATTAACATCAGATGATCCATATGGATATTTTGGAGCAATATCATTAGCAATTAGAAAACTTGATGGAGTTAATCCTAAAACATATATTTCTAATCTAAGAGACCCAAATAATGCCAAGCTTCAAAGTACAGCTGAGTTCATGAGTCAAGAACTAAGAAGTAGGTATTTTCACCCAAAATGGATAAAAGCTATGAAAGAAGAAGGTTATTCTGGAACCACTGGAGTTTTAGATGTGGTTAAAAACTTTTGGGGTTGGCAAGTAGTTGATCCAAGTGTAGTTAGAGATGACCAATGGGATGAATTTGTTGAAGTATATATCGATGATAAATACAATTTAGATTTAAAAAAATGGTTTACTGATAATAATCCTGATTCATTAGCACAAATGGTTGAAAAGATGACCGAAGCATATAGAAAAGGTTATTGGAATGCAGATGAGAAAACTATAAAAAAATTACTTGAAGTTTATAAAGAATTAGAAAACAAATTCAAAGTAAGATCATACAATTTAGACTTTAAAGAGTTTAAAGAAAAAGCATCATTAGGCTTCGGTTTAGCGAACTTAAGAAAAATTGCAAAAAATACAAATCAAAGTGAAGTTGTAAAAAAATCAATTAAACAAAAACCACAGATAAAAGGACAAAAACTAGAAAAAGTAAAAAACAAGCTTGTAAAAGAAGACCATACAAATAAAATTATAATAGCATTTTTCGCACTGTTATTAGTATTTGGTATTGGATATGAGTTGAGAAAAGAGGCTTAGCCCTCTTTTTTTTAAACACTATATAATATTAATTATCAAAATTAGTATTATAAAAGGAGCAAAATTATGAATAAAAAAATTCTTATAAGTGTTGGATTCAGTTTTATTTTTACATCTACACTTTTTGGTTTAGATAAATTAGATAATGTAATCGTAACATCAAAATCTAACAAAGAGGTTCTAGATGTTGCAGGTTCAGCATCTATAATTACAGCTAAAGATATAAAAAGAATGAATGCAAGTAGTATAGAAGAAATACTAGAAGAAGTTGTAGGACTAAATACGGGAGTAAATAGTAGTTCTATATTTGGAAGAAAAACTATATCAGTTAGAGGATTAGATAGCAAAAATTCTCTTATACTAATTGATGGAAGAAGAGTATCTGGAACAGATGCACAAATTGGGCATTCAGATTTTCAATACAATTGGTTACCTATTGATGCCATAGAAAGAATTGAAGTTGTAAGAGGCCCAATGAGTTCTTTATATGGTTCAAAAGCATTGGGTGGTGTTGTAAATATTATTACAAAGCAACCAAAAGATGAAATTGCATCAACTATTGATATTGAAACTGGTAGTCCAAGCCATGATAGAGGGGGGAATGAAAATAGTTTTTCTTTTACCTCAGCAGGGAAAATAAATGATAAATTATCATTTGCACTTTTTGCAGAGAATAAAAAAGAAGAGATTACTAACGAAAAAGATGATACAAATGCAACAGAACATGAAGGGAAGAAAGTAAAAAACTTAATGTTAAACGGATGGTATAATATTGATGATACACAATCTATAAACTTAACAGCGCTACTTTCTAATGAAGTTAGGTCTACAAATGACTATTTAAAATATTATGATATTCAGAAAAGACATTATTCAATAAACTATAATAAAGACTTTGAAGACTTTGCCCTAAAGTTAAATTATTATAAAACAAAATCTGATAGTCATCCTGAACAATTTAGTTATACCCATAAACTTGAGGATGATGTAATAAATGCAGAAATTGTTATTGATTCAATAAAAAGCAACCATATAATACTTGGTGCAGAATTAAGAAAAGAAAGTTATGAAAAGATATATGATAAGAAAGAAAGTTCAGCTGGAAATTTCAGTGATGATATAAGTTATAAATCTGTATTTATTCAAGATGAAATAGACTTATCAGATGATTTCATTTTAACTGTTGGTTCAAGATATGACAAACATGAAAATTTTGGAGCAGAGATAAGTCCCAAAGCATATTTAGTTTATAAGATGAGTGAAAATAGTAGAATTAAAGGTGGGTATGGACATGGATTTAGTGCACCAACCGTTACTCAATCATCAGATGCATATCAATTTAGAAACTATTATGCAGGGCATGGATTTGATGGGAATAGCAATTTAAAACCTGAATCATCAGATTCATATGAACTTGGTTATGAATATGACAACAATGGCACAAGCTTTAAATCAACTGTATTCTATAATGATATTACAGATCTAATTGAAACTACAAATACAGGAACAGAAGCAAATTCAGTTTGTGCAACTTGGGTATTTGGTCCTTGCCCATTTCCCGATCCAATTACAATCCAACAATATAACAATGTATCTAAAGCTGTTACAAAAGGTTTAGAACTTGAATACTCGAAAGATAATGTCATTGATGGATTAGATTTTGATATTAACTACACATATTTAAAAACAGAAGATAAAGATACAGGAAAAGAATTAAAACTTAAGCCTACTCACAAAATTAATTCAAAAATCACGTATGTCCTTCCTTATGATGTAGAAACTACTTTTAGATATAAATATACAGGTAAACAAAAAGATGCAGACTATGAAACATTAGGAGCATATTCAACTTTTGCACTACAATTATCAAAAGAATTTAGTAAAGCACTAACAGTTAGAACTGGTATTGAAAATATGGGTAATAAACAATTAGATGATTCATATGATTATCAAATTAGAGCTAGATATTATTATGTAGGATCTGTCTCTTATACACATCTCCGAGCCCACGAGACCAGAGAGGATCTCGT
>CAJXPH010000139.1 GCA_913057765.1 uncultured Campylobacteraceae bacterium | reverse complement strand
GGGCTCGGAGATGTGTATAAGAGACAGTGTTAATAGTGTTAATTTTTAACAAATACACCTACTGTAGCACTTACTGCTGTGAACGCAACTAATCCTACAACTACGAACATGAAAATTTCCGTAATAAACATTTTGATTCCTTTATATGTCTATAAATGAATAAGTATTCATTTTTTGTTAAAAGTATAGGGAAAGTAAAATTAGTTAATTCTTAAAAAGTGAATACTAATTCATTAATTCTTTAAATTTAAAAACTTTTTCATATTGTTCAAGTCTAAAATCAAAAGTTGTGTAATTTATATTTATCTGTTTTTGTTTTTTATAATAAGGGTTTGCTCCAATACTTCTATTTGCCGCATTTGAAGGAGAGGTTAAACTTATAGTTTTAAATATTCTATTGTCATATTCAAATTTATGTACTTTTGGAATATTATCATCTACAATTTCAAATTTAATATTCTTTTCTTTTAAAACTTTTCGCAAAAAATATTCAGGTGAGTTTTTACAGTATCCTCCTGTGAAAATTATTGTGTTGATATTTGGATAATCTCTTAGATATTTAAGAATATCTCTCAATACTACTTCTTCCATCCCTATATCACTAGCATCGATTTTTGCTCTTTTACAAGAATCTACAATATCACATATTCCAAGTTTTTCTTTTATCAAAAATTCTTTTCTTTGTTCTATTGCTATTTTCGAGTTATCATAAATCAGATTTAATTTGTATATTTTATCTAAGATCTGCCATAGAAGGCCATCTTTTGAACCATAACAAAAAAGAACATCTTTCTCTTTATATTCTTTTGTGCAAAATCTTGGAGGCGGTAGTGTTCCTACTATTATCCTGCGAGTCTCTCTTTTAAGAAATGGTTTGAATGGATGAAAGTGTATGAACAAAAAAATCCTTTTTTTAGAGTGAATTAGATTTTAACATATTAGTTATAAGTTTTTTGATATAATCTTTTTAATTTAAATGAAGGTTTTATTTGAAAGTTGGTGTTTTTGATTCTGGTCTTGGTGGTTTAACTGTTGTTCAAGCAATAACAAAAACTTTTAAAGGTGCACAGATTTTTTATATTGCAGATACTTTATTTGCACCTTATGGAGAGAAGTCCAAAGAACAGATACTAAAGCATAGTTTGGATGTAACAAACTATTTAATTAATAAGCATAAAATTGATGTTTTAATTGTAGCTTGTAATACCGCGACATCTGCAGCAATAAAATTTTTAAGAGAAGAGTTTCCTACGTTAATAGTAATTGGTACTGAACCTGGAATAAAACCAGCGATGCAAAATACTTTAACAAAGAAAGTCGGTGTTTTAGCAACTCCTGCTACTTTAAATGGAGATAAATATCAAGAACTATTAAATGAGTTATCAAAAGAACATGATGTTAAAGTTTTTGAGCAAGCATGTGCAGGGTTAGTTGAACAAATTGAAGATGGAAAAACAAATCATCCTGAAACTATTTCAATGCTTGAAGATTGGTTGAAACCTATGCATTTAAATAGTGTTGATACTATAGTACTTGGATGTACACATTATCCTTTGATTTCCCAAATAATAAAAGATGTGATGGGTGCAAAAATAAAACTAATAGAAACTGGAACTGCTATAGCAAAAAGATTAGAGAATTTAAGTTCTCAAAATGGACATATCAATGATGGAGAACTTAGTATTAAAGTTTTTTATACAGGTGATATAAAAATAGATATGATAAATATGATTTTAGAGACTTGGGAAAATGGTGGTAAAATCGTGGTAAGGGATACAAATGAGTGAAGTAGAAAATATAGAAAAAAAAGTTTTAGCATTAAAATATAGACCAAAGAGATTTGAAGATTTAGTAGGCCAAAGTACAATTTCTCAAACTTTATCCTTAGCTCTTGATACTAATAGACTATCTCATGCATATCTTTTTTCTGGACTTCGAGGAAGTGGAAAAACTTCAACAGCGAGAATTATGGCAAAAGCTTTACTTTGTTCAAATGGTCCAACTTCGAGACCTTGTGAAACTTGTGACAATTGTGAAAGTGCAAATACAAATAGACATTTAGACATTATTGAGATGGATGCTGCCTCAAACAGAGGTATTGATGATATTAAAGATTTAATTGAGCATACAAAATATAAACCAAGTTCTGCTCGATTTAAAGTTTTTATAATCGATGAAGTTCATATGCTTACAACACAAGCTTTTAATGCTTTACTAAAAACATTAGAAGAACCTCCTGGTTTTGTTAAATTTATACTTGCAACTACTGATCCTCTAAAATTACCTGCAACTATTTTAAGTAGAACTCAGCATTTTAGATTTAATAAGATTGCAAGTGCGGATGTAATTCATCATTTATCACATATTTTAAATGAAGAAAATATTGATTTTGAAACACCTGCTTTGGAGATATTAAGTAGAAGTGGACAAGGAAGTTTAAGAGATACTTTAACTCTCTTAGACCAAGCTATAATTTTTTCAAAAGGTAAAGTTACTACAACTGCAGTAGTGGATATGTTAGGACTTATAGAACCTGAACTTATGGAAAAACTTTTTGATGTGATATTAAAAAAAGAAGATATCATTTCTCTTGTTAAAGAGCTTGAAAATTATGAGATTTCTCAAGTATGTGATGAAATGACAATTTATTTAAAACAAAAAATGCTTGAAAAAGATACAAAATTTGATTTACTTCTTTTTGATAGATTTTTTAGAATCTTAAGTGATGCGAAACATCTTTTATCTCTAAATTCAGATGGAGGATTTGTCTTAATCCTTACTCTATCAAAAATGATTGAAGCAACAAATTTAAAAACGATTGAAGATATTATTAATCAAGTAGAACAAGCAGAAGTTAAATCTGTTATAAAAGAAGCTATTTCTACGCAAAAAGTTATGGAACATGTTAAAAATGATGTTAATCATGCTTATGATGATGAAATTGTTCCTTTGAATAAAGAATATCATCAAAATAAACAACAGATGAACCAAGTTGTTGAGGAAGAAATTGTTCAAGAAGAACAAGAGAGCACTATTTCTATTGATAGTGTTAATGCAATTCCTACTGTCCAACCAATTGAAACTGTTGAAGAAGATGGTTTTTCAACACCTTTTGATGAAATAGCTTCTCCTATGATTGAAACAAAAATTGAAAGCATTCAAGTTGTTGAAGAAGAAGAAGTGGAAGTAGAAGAAATCAAAGAGGTTCCAGAATCTCCAATAAGAGTAGCTGAAAAAATTGAACCAAAAGATCCGAGTATTGAAATTTATGAGAAGTTAACTGCAAAAGTTTATGAAAGAGACTATGAACTAGGTGAGCTTTTTGAAAAGAATTTTATTTATAGAAGTTTTGATGATAATCTTTTAAAAATAAGTTCTTATGCCCAAGATGAAGAGAGAAAAATCTTATTTAAACACTTTGGAATTATAAAAACATTTATTTACGATGTCTTTGGCAACGATATCGAACTAGACTTTATAAAGGAAGATTCCTCCACAAGAAGTTAAAAAAGAATTAAAAAAAGTTGTAGAAGCTAAGACAGATGATGTCTCTGTATCTACACAAGAAACAACAATGGATGCAGGTTCAATGATTGAAGATATAGAATTAGGCTCTGGATGTGTTGCAGATATGCAAAAAACTGCAAATCCTGCTCCTGCTCAACAAGAGCTTCAGATGAATGATATTTTAAACTCACCAATGTTAAATCGTGCAAAAGAGTTATTTGATATTAAAAAGATTACTGTTAAGACAAAGACTTAATCTTTAAGTTTGACTAGAATATAATATCGCACAATTTTGATTAGATATACGAAAAAGGATATATATGAAATTAATTAAAATATTTTCAGTAAGTACTTTACTACTTAGTACATTACTTACAGCACAGAGTATAGATAATAGTGTAATAGAATTTGAGAAAAAAAGATTTTCACAAAATAAAAGAATTGAAGTTAGAAATGTAACCGTTAATACGAAGAAAGAGATGCCTCAAAAAGGTTGGTATGGATACATTATTGATATTGATGCTTCAATGGCAGGGAATGATGTAAAAGCTAAAGATATAGTTTTTTCAAATGGTGAAGTTATTGCTCCTGAACTTTTTGATATTAAAACTGGACTGCCTTTAAAAGATTTACTAAATCCTACTTTAACAACAAAATATTATGATAAAACTAAATTAATTGCTGGAAATCACAATGCAAAAGATAAAATTGTTGTTTTCTCTGACCCTTTATGTCCCTTTTGTATGGACTATGTTCCTGATGTAATTAATCATGTAAAGAAAAATTCAAATGATATAGCACTCTATTATTATCATTTCCCATTATTAAGAATTCATCCCGCTGCAGGAACACTTGTGAGACTTATGAATGCTGCTAAAGCAAAAGGTATTAAAGACGTTGAATCAAAAGTCTACAATGCTGATTGGGATAAATACTTTACTGCAAAAGAAAAGAATTCTCAGAAAATAATTGATGGTTTTAACAAAGAATTTAAAACATCTTTTACAGTTGTAGATGTTAATAACAAAAAAAATAATACAGAAGTTTCTGAAGATATGAATCTAGGTACAGAAGCTATGGTACAAAGTACACCAACAATTTTTATTAATGGTGAACAAGATAAGTCAAAATTAAAATATGAAACATTAGGAAAATAGAAGAATGGATAAATTAATAATAGCTACAAGAAGAAGTCAATTAGCTCTATGGCAAAGTGAATATATCAAAGCTGAATTAAAAAAGTTTTACCCAGAGATGGAAGTAGAACTTCAAGAATTTGTAACAAAAGGTGATAAGATTTTAGATGTTCCTTTAGCAAAAATTGGAGGAAAAGGGCTTTTTACAAAAGAACTTGAAGTTGCAATGTTAAATGGTGAGGCACATTTAGCTGTGCATTCACTAAAAGATGTACCAACACAATTTGAAGATGGTTTACAATTAGCCGCTGTTACAAAAAGATTTGATCCAAGAGATGCTTTTTTAAGTAATAAATATACTTCTTTAGATGACCTTCCAAAAGGTGCAATTGTAGGAACTACAAGTTTAAGAAGAAGAATGGCTTTAAAATTATTAAGACCTGATATCGAATTAAAAGATTTAAGAGGTAATATTAATACAAGAATTGCAAAACTAAATGCAGGAGAATATGATGCTATTATTCTAGCTGCAACTGGTCTTCAAAAACTTGGAATAGAAGGAGAAGTTAAACATTTTATTCCTATTAATACAGATAAAATGATTCCTTCAATGGGCCAAGCAACACTTGGTATCGAAACAACAACTGATCCTAAAATAGTTGAACTTGTATCTGTTTTAAATGATAAAGATGCACACATTGAATCAACTATTGAAAGAGACTTTGTTCATAAACTTGAAGGTGGTTGTCAAGTTCCAATTGGTGTTAAAGCAACTATTATTGATGAAAACTCTATTCGAGTTCAAGCAATTGTTGGAATGCCTGATGGAAGTGAATATATAGAAGAAGATATTACTGCTGATATTGAAGATTTTGAAATAATTGGTCAAAATTTAGCACAAACTTTTATTGACCAAGGAGCTAAAGAGCTTCTCGAACGTGCAGAAAAAGTAGCTTTTAAATAATTAGTTGAGGAGGGTTTGTCCCTTCTTGACAACTTAATTCTCAACTTTTCTAAATCACTTTTAAATCCCATCATTTTACTAGACTTTTCTTATAACTTTTTGTATGATATTGTATTATTTAAGGAGTATATATGAAAATCAGAGTTGAAGATTGTGTTTTTGTACAAGTAGATGTTCAAGAAAGACTTTTCCCATTTATTTCAAACAAAGAAGAATTAGAAAAAAATTTAATTACATTAGTAAAAGGTTTAAAATTACATGAAGTACCTTTTATTATTAATGAACAATATAAAAAAGGTATTGGGGAAACAATTCCAAGTTTAAGAGAACTTGTTGATGACTACCCACATTTTGAAAAAACAACATTTTCTTGTTGTGGAAATGCAGATGGACTAGCAGCAATTAAAGCAACAGGTAAAAAGTTTGTTATTTTAGCTGGTATTGAAACTCATGTTTGTGTTCTTCAAACAGCACTTGACTTATTAGAAGAGGGTTTACAACCTGTTCTTGTAACTGATTGTGTAAACTCAAGAAAAGCTAGTGATAAAGATATGGCAATTCAAAGATTAATACAAGCAGGGGTTATTCCAACAACATATGAATCACTTCTTTTTGAATTAACTGTTAATGCAAAACATCCTCAATTTAAAGAAGTTTCTAAGCTTGTAAAATAGGTTTTTCCTATTTTACAAGCTCTATTAAAATACTAATTAAATTTGATTATTATTCTCTAAATCATCCTTTTTTTGTTATAATACCCTATTATTTACAATTAGGAATTACTATGAAGAATATGCTAAAAGTTATATTAGTAATGTTTTTATCTACTACTCTTTACTCTTCATCAAAAGAATATTATCAAATTGATGAATATATAAATTATACGAAACAAAATAAGATAAGTAAACATTTTATAAAAGTTATTCAAGAAGATTCAAAAGCAATTTTAAAGCAAAATAAAAAAATAAAAATAGTGATAGTTTATCCGGGAAATCAAATATCTGATTATTGGAGAAAAAGTAAATTATCTTTTGAAAAAAGATTAAATGAATTAAATATAAAATATGAACTTATTGATTTTTTTACAAAACCTGCAGTTGAAATTAAAGAACAATCAAAGCATCTTTTAAAAGCACTAAAAATAAATGCTGACTATCTTGTTTTTACACTTGATGCTAATAAACATACAAAATTTATTGAAAGAATTATTGGTAAAAAAAGTACAAAACTTATATTACAAAATATTACAACTCCTCTTAAAAAATGGAAAGATAGACAACCTTTTCTATATGTGGGGTTTGACCATTTTTCAGGAAGTAAAATTTTAGCTGATTATTATATTGAAAAAACAAAAGGTAAAGGTAATTATGCAGTTCTTTATGGTCCTAAAGGATATGTAAGTTATATGCTGTCTCTTATACACATCTCCGAGCCCACGAGACCAGAGAGGATCTCG
>CAJXPH010000138.1 GCA_913057765.1 uncultured Campylobacteraceae bacterium | reverse complement strand
TACGAGATCCTCTCTGGTCTCGTGGGCTCGGAGATGTGTATAAGAGACAGTAGTACATCCATATCAAAATGCCACAGTAATAATTAATAATGAAGAAGTAGGATTTATATCTAAACTTCATCCAAGTGTAGCTGATGATTATAATTTAAGTGATACATTTATTGCTGAGATTGATTTTGATAAAATCAAAAATGATTTAATAAAAACTGAATCTTATTCTAAATTTCAAGCTTCAAAAAAAGACTTAAGTATTATTACTCCAAAAACTATGGAATATAGAGAAATTAAAAATGTAATTTACTCTCTAAAAGATGAAAATATTAAACAATTTAACTTAATTGATATTTATTCTGATGATAAGTTAGGTGAAAATGAAAGTTTAACTATTAGATTTGTCTTACAAAATGATACTAAAACTTTAGAAGAAGAAGATATTACAAGAACAATGAATAAAATTCTTGAAAATTTAAATACTAAACTAGGTATTGGACTTAGAGACTAAAAGGAAAAAAGTGGAAAACTTTAACATAAAAAGACTAGATAAAGCGTTTGATATTGAGATAGACTCAATTGCAAGTGATAAATCAATATCTCATAGATGTGCGATGTTTTCCATCTTTTCTAATAAAACAACATATATCAAAAACTTTTTAACTGCAGAAGATACATTAAATTCATTAAGTATTGTTGAACAACTTGGGGCAAAAGTAAAAAGAGATGGTTCATCTGTTGAAATTACTCCTACTGATAACTTGACAGAACCTAAAGATATTTTAGATTGTGGAAATGCAGGAACAGGAATGAGACTTTTCTGTGGTTTACTAGCATCAGTAGATGGAGCATTTACTCTTACTGGGGATAAATACTTAAAAGAAAGACCAATGAAAAGAGTAGCAGATCCGTTAAGAAGCATTGGTGCAAATATTGATGGAAGAGAAAATGGTAATAAAGCTCCCCTTTTTATAAGAGGAGTAAAAGAACTTCAACCATTTACTTATCATTCACCTGTTGATTCTGCTCAAGTGAAATCTGCTATGATTTTAGCAGCATTAAGAGCAACAGGAATTTCTAAATATAAAGAGAATGAACTTACACGTGATCATACTGAAAGAATGTTAAAAGGTATGGGAGCAAAAATAGAAACTGATAAAGATGGATTTATAAATATTCATCCTTTAGAAGGTCATCTTAAACCTCTTAATATTACAGTCCCTACAGATCCAAGTTCAGCATTCTTTTTTGCAGTTGCGGCTGCAATTACTCCAAAATCAAGAGTTTTAATTAAAAATGTATCATTAAATCCAACAAGAATTGGTGCTTATGAAATATTAAAAAGAATGGGTGCTGAAGTTAATTTTATTGAGAAAGAAAATATCTATGAACCAATTGGTGATATTGAGATAAAACACAAAGAATTAAATGGTGTTGTTGTTGAAGAACATATTTCATGGCTTATTGATGAGCTTCCTGCACTTTCTATTGCTATGTCATTAGCAAATGGGAAATCGCAAGTAAAAAATGCAAAAGAGTTAAGAGTAAAAGAGAGTGATAGAATTGAAGCCGTAGTTTCCAATTTAAAAAAATGTGGAGTAACTTACACAGAATTTGAAGATGGTTATGAAATAACTGGTGGAACTTTAAATAAAGCAACAATAAATTCACATGGAGACCATCGTATTGCAATGAGTTTTGCAATCGCTGGACTTGTGTGTGATATGGAAGTAGAAGATGTAGATTGTATATTAACTTCTTTTCCAAACTTTAAAGAAATTTTAGACTCATTAAAAAAATAAGAATAACTCGTTGTTCTCTTCAGAATTTGCTTCTTTAAAGGTGGCTTTGCTATCTTATAAAAAGAAGTTATAAAATAAAGGTCCCTAAAAAATCGGGACAATTTTTAAGGATTATTTATGAAAGTTAGATTAGCTTCAAGTTACGGTTTTTGCTTTGGTGTAAAAAGAGCAATAAAAATTGCTGAAGGGTATGAAAACTCTGCAACAATGGGTCCCCTAATTCACAACCAAAATGAAATAGATAGACTCAAAACAGACTATAACGTAGGTTTATATCAAAAATTAGATGAAGTTAAACCAGATGATACTGTTATTATTAGAACTCATGGTATTCCAAAAAATGATTTAAGAGACTTAAGACAAAAAGATGCAAAAGTAATAAATGCAACTTGTCCATTTGTTACAACACCACAACAAATTGTAAAAAAAATGTCAGAAAAAGATTATTCAATTGTAATTTTTGGAGATGAAGAACATCCCGAAGTAAAAGGTGTCAAATCTTATGGTAAAAACCAAGAAGATGTACATGTTGTTTTAACACCTGAAGACTTAGAAAAAGTCTCTTTTAAATATGACAAAATTGCAACAATAGCTCAAACAACTAAGAAAAAAGAGGTCTATTTAGAGATTGTAAATACTCTTATCCTAAAAAATAAAGAAGTAAGAGTCTTTAATACAATTTGTGATGCAACATTTGAAAATCAAGATGCAGCAAGAGAACTATCAGCCCAAGTTGATATTATGGTTGTAATTGGTGGAAAAAACTCTTCAAATACTAAACAATTACACTCAATTTGCATAGAAAACTGTGAAAACTCATACTTAATAGAAAACTCTTCAGAACTAGATTCATCTTGGTTCGCAAATAAAAAATTATGTGGTATAACTGCTGGGGCTTCGACACCTGATTGGATAATTCAACAAGTAGTAAATGAAGTAGAAAAATACTAAATATTAGCTTTAAGTAAAATTTCGATATAATCATCACCATTTAATAAAAAACGGTTAATACGAAGGAATAAAATGGGTATCGAAGATATTGAAATTGGTGAAGACTTTGACTTTGAGCAAATGCTAAATGAGTCTTTTGAGAATGCTGAAAATAACTCTGTGGTTGATGGTGTAATTGTTGAAATTACTAGTGAAAATGTACTTGTTGACGTTGGTCAAAAAATTGAAGGACGATTATACGTTTCTGAAATTACTGTAAATGGTGAAGTACTATTCAAAGAGGGTGATACAATCCCTGTTATGTTAATGGGAACTAAAGGTGAAAGACCATCTATTTCTTATAAGAAAGTTCTTCAAAAAAAGAAATTTGACGCGTTTGTAAAAGAACACGGTGAAGATGTTGAAGAAGTTACAATAGAAGGTAAAATCATTTCTGTTAAACAAAGAGGTGGATTTATTATTGAAGATGACGATGGCTTAGAATACTTTATGCCTATGGCTCAATCTTATTTAAAAACTCACGGTGCAATTGGAAAAAAAGTTAAAGCGAAAGTTTTAAAAGTAAATGCTGCACAAAACTCAATCATTGTATCTAGAAAAAAACTAATTGAAGAATCAAAAGTTCAAAAAGATGCAAAAGTAAATGAAATTCTAGAGAAGAATGAACCAGTAAATGGTATCGTTAAGAAAATTACTTCTTATGGTATGTTTATTGACTTAGGTGGAATTGATGGTTTAGTAAACTACAATGAAATCTCTTATAAAGGTCCAGTGAATCCTGCAAACTATTATGATGAAGGTGATGAAGTTTCTGTTATTGTATTATCTTATGACAAAGCTAAACAACATTTATCATTATCAATTAAAGCGGCACTTGCTAATCCTTGGGAAGAAATCAAAGATGAATTAGATGTTGGTGATACAATTACTGTTACTGTTTCTAACTTTGAATCTTATGGTGCATTTGTTGATTTAGGAAATGACATTGAAGGTTTATTACATATTTCTGAAATTTCATGGAATAAAAACTTAAAAAATCCAAAAGATTTATTAACATTAGGTGAAGAAGTTAATGTTGAAGTTATTGAATTAAACGTTGAGCAAAAAAGATTAAGAGTTTCTCTTAAAAACTTACAAGAAAAACCATTCGCTAAATTCACTAAAGAATTTAAAGTTGGTGATATTGTAAATGGTAAAATTGCTACATTAACTGACTTTGGTGCATTTGTTACTATTGGTGATGTTGACGGTTTATTACATAATGAAGAAGCTTCTTGGGAATCTAATGCAAAATGTAAATCACTTTATAAAAAAGGTGATGAAGTTGAAGTTAAGATTATCAAAATTGATAGAGAAAAAGAAAATATTTCATTATCTGTTAAAGAAATTGCTGATTCTCCAGCTAAAAACTTCCAAAACACTCACAAAATTGGTGATATCGTTAAGGGTGCAGTTAAAGATAAAAAAGACTTTGGTATTTTCATTAAATTAGAAGATAACTTAGACGGACTTATCAGAAACGAAGACTTTGGTCCATTAGAAGAAGTAGAAGTAAATGCTGGTGATGAATTAGAAGCAGTAGTTGTAAATATTGATATTAGAAAAAATAGAGTTAGATTATCTGTAAAAAGATTAGAACAACAACAACAAAGAGAAGTTCTTAACGCTGTAAATGATGATTCAGGAATGACTCTTGGTGATTTATTAAAAGATCAAATTAAATAATTAAGGAATTTTATAAAATGAGTAAACATACGATCGTAGTTTGTGATCACATTCATGAAGATGGTTTAAATATTTTACAAAACACTGAAGATATTAACTATGTATATGCGGCAGACATTGATAAGACTACATTATTAGATGTAATCAAAGATGCAGATGTAGCAATTACTAGAAGTTCTACTGATGTTGATGAAAAATTTTTAAGTGCTGCAACTAATCTAAAAGCAATTATTAGAGCAGGTGTAGGTTATGATAATGTTGATATGGAAGGTTGTAGCAAAAGAGGAATCATTGCTATGAATGTTCCAACAGCAAATACTATTGCAGCTGTAGAATTAACTATGGCTCATATGTTATCTTGTATGAGAAAATTTCCTTATGCTCATAACCAATTAAAACTTGACCGTGTTTGGAAAAGAGAAGATTGGTATGGGAATGAACTTTATGGTAAAAAACTTGGTGTTATCGGTTTTGGTAATATTGGACACAGAGTTGCATTAAGAGCTAAATCATTTGAAATGGACGTAGTAACTTACGACCCATACATTCCTTCAACAAAAGCAACTGATTTAGGTATCGGATATACAACAGATTTTAATGATATATTAGACTGTGACATTATTACAATACATACTCCAAAAAATCCCGAAACAATCAATATGATTGGTGAAGAAGAAATTGCAAAGATGAAAGATGGTGTTATCTTAATCAACTGTGCAAGAGGTGGTTTATATAATGAAGATGCATTATATAACAACCTTAAAACTGGAAAAATTGCAATGGCTGGAATTGATGTATTTATTACAGAACCTGCAACAAGTAATAAACTTTTAGATTTACCTAATATTACAGTAACTGCTCACCTTGGTGCAAATACTAGAGAATCTCAAAGAAAAATTGCAACTCAAGCTGCTGAAAATGCAATTGAGTCAGCACGTGGAATTGCATATCCAAATGCGCTTAACTTACCAATTGATGAAAGTAAAATTCCATCATTTGTTAAACCATATATTGAATTAACACAAAAGATGGCTTTCCTTTCTGCTCAATCTGATAAATCTGCAATCAGATCTATCTCAGTTTGTGCAAATGGCGAGATTAAAGAGTATTTAGAATCATTATGTACATTTGCTACAGTTGGTGCATTAGCAGTTTCTGGTGGAGATGAAGTAAATTATGTAAATGCAAAATTCTGGGCAGAAGAAAAAGGTATTAAGTTTGATACTTGTGAAATCAACCATTGTAGTGGATATAGTAATAAAGTTACTATCAAAATTACAACTGAAAAAGGTGTAAATACTATTTCAGGAACTGTATTTGATGAAGATGTACAAAGAATTGTTGAACTAAATGGTTTTGACTTTGATGTTGAACCAAAAGGTAAAATGATTTTATTAAGAAACTCTGATATTCCTGGCTTTATTGGTCATATTGGGCAAATCTTAGGAGATAATAATATTAATATCTCTGACTTTAGACTTGCACGTGGTAAAGATTCAGCGCTAGCGGTTATTTTAGTTGATGAAGCAATAAAAAGTAATATCTTAGAACAAATAAACAACTTGGAAGCTACAATATCTGTAGCTTACGCAGAAATTTAAGGAGTAGTTATGGCTTTAGGAATGAGTGATTTAAAAAAAGGTATGAAGATTGAAGTGGATGGTATTCCATATAAAATCACAGATTACGCACATGTTAAACCTGGTAAAGGTGCTGCATTTGTAAGATGTAAAATCAAAAACTATTTAAACGCAAAAACTATTGAAAAAACATTTCATGCAGGTGATAAATTTGGAACTCCAGATTTACAACAAAAAACTATGCAGTTTTTGTATGATGATGGCGAAATGTTACAATTTATGGACACAACTACTTATGATCAAATCGGTTTAACTTACTCACAAGTTGGTGATACTGAGAAATGGATTATTGATGGAATGAATGTTGATATGATGTTCTTCAAAGGTGAAGCAATTACTGTTGAGCCTCCAGCAACTGTAGAAATGAAAATTGTTGAAACTCCTCCAAACTTTAAAGGTGATTCACAAGGTGGTAAAAAACCAGCAACTCTTGAATGTGGTGCTGTTGTTCAAATACCATTTCACTTGATTGAAGGTGACATTATTAAATGTGATACTAAGACTGGTGAGTACGTAGAAAAAGTAAAATAAAAAGGCAAAGCTTTATCGTTTAATTCGGCGATAAAGTGTCCTTTTCTTCAGTCACTTATTGACATAAGCTCCTTCCTCAAATAACACTTTCTCTTGATTTAAACGATAAAGCTTTACCTTTTTTATAACTACTACTTATTAATTTTCTTTAAAAGATTTTCATATATTTGTATATACTTATTTTTCTTTATGTTATAATAAACATTCATATCAATAGTTTTTATCTTACACTTTGGACATAATCCATCTACTAGCTTGGCATATTCATAACTTTCTTTACATATAGGACATTTAGAAACTTCAACTTCTTTTTCATATTTCGTTTTTAGAAACATACCTAATAAAAAAATCCCAATAATCAAAAAAGGTAAACCAATAAATAGCTTTTCATTTTCTGATAAATTTTCTAACCCCATACCATATATTCCTGTCTCTTATACACATCTCCGAGCCCACGAGACCAGAGAGGATCTCG
>CAJXPH010000137.1 GCA_913057765.1 uncultured Campylobacteraceae bacterium | reverse complement strand
AGATCCTCTCTGGTCTCGTGGGCTCGGAGATGTGTATAAGAGACAGGCACAAAACTCAGTAATAATTAGTGATATTAAATTTGGTAAAAATGTAGAAAGTCCAGATGCTGTTAGTCTCCCTCTAGACCTTGCTATTGCTTTACTTGAAGATAGTAGCGGTGTTATTGATATAGATCTTCCAGTAACTGGAAATGTTGATGATCCACAATTTTCGATTGCTCCTATTGTTTGGAAAGTTTTTACAAACCTTATAGTTAAAGCTATTACTTCACCATTTACTTTATTAGCGTCAGTATTCGGAATAGATGCAGAAGATATAAAAAGTTTAGAATTTGAACTTGGGAAAAGTGACATACTAGCTTCAGAAAAAGAATCATTAGATAACATTGCAAAAATATTATCTAAAAAACCAAAGCTTGCAATAAAAGTAAAACCTGTATATGACCCTATAAAAGATAAAATTGCTCTTCAAAATATAAAATTTGAACAATTTTTAATTAAAGAGATGGATAAGATTCCAGAAGGTGATGATTATAAAGAAGCATTAGAAGACTTATATGAAGATATAGATGGAATAAAAGACTTAGATGATGTTGAAAAATCTTTTACAAAAAAAGACACAAAAGGCAAAGAAGAATTTGATAATGATGCTTATGTAGAATATCTACGTAAGTTCTTATCATCAAGACAAAAAGTATCAGAAAATGAACTAATAAGTCTTACAAAGAAAAGAGTCGCAAATATCTTGAAATATCTAACTGATGTAAAAAAAGTTCCAAAAAATGCAATAAAAATTGAAGAGATAAAAAAACAAGAGTTACTTAAAGCTAAATGGGCTATATTTAATTTAGATGTAGATACAAAGTAGTATAACTATAAGTTAAACTTATAGTTATACTATTTAATTAGCTTATAATAAAACTTGAGTTATTATTCACTAAATTTATATTATATAAATTAATAGGATTTAGTATGAATAAACTTTTAGCACTTTTAATTATTACAATACTTTCTTTCTTAATTTATGGAGTTTTTGTAGAGATAAATAAAACTAACATCAAAAAAGAAAAACGCATTCCTTGTCAAAGGGAAACAATAACTTTCGAAAATATTACTAATAAAAAAAATATTAATGAAGCAATTAATTTATTACAAACAAGTAACTACTCAATTCTTTCAAGAATAGAACTTTCTAAATATATGGATTCAAAGATATTGAATTTTATTACAAAAGAGAAAGCTGACAAATTATTAATAGATATTATTGGTAAGTACAGAAATAAAGATATTCAATTAGAAGAAAAACTAATTATTGATTATTATATTTATGAAAACGATAAAGAGGATAAAGGTAAAAAATCTAAAAAAGCGAAACTATATGCAGGATATCTTCTTTTCGAATTCAAACTTAACAACAAGCTTATATATAAAATACAAACAGATTATATGAAAATGGATACAAGTGATATCCCTGCACGTATGGAATGTATAATAAAATCATTTGTAAGTATAAAAGGAGAATAAAATGAAACAAAAAATATTTAAAGATAAATATCATATTTTTGAAATTGTATTTAATAAATCAGAAGTAGCTAGTAATAGTGTTGACGGATTACTAAATATACTAAAAAATATGATTGATGAACATATAGTAACTACATATATTGCAACTTTCGATCAATTTGCACAAACAAAAAAAGTAAATGGTGAAATTAGAAAAGATATTTTAGATGCAAAAAATATAATCTTCTGCTTTGGAAAAGAGATTCCTACGCCAGAAGTATTAGCTGTACGACCACGAAGTATTGGAGTCGTTGAACTTGAAGATTCATTTGTTGTAAATTTTCTTGAGGCACCAAATGAACAAGCTAATGTTATTATGGAAGATATGATTAAATCACTTCAAAAGTAAGGCTTTACGCCTTTCTTTTTAAAGCGTAATAACTTTTGCTCCAAACCCACCTTGTCCTGGATGTGCATCAGTATAAGATTTAACACTTGGATGTGAATCTAAAAACTTTTTAACTGCATAAGATAGTTTCCCTGTTCCTATTCCATGATAAACTAAAACTTCATCAAATCCTGCAATAAGTGCATCAGATAAAAATTTATCTAAATTTTCAACAGCTTCATCAGATCTTTGTCCATGTAAATCAAGTTTAACATGTCCCGTATCTGGTTTTTGAACAGTTACTGTAGCTTTAGGTTTAGCTTTTACTTTTGGTGGGTTACCACTTCTTTGTAAATCAGCAAGAAGAACTTGAACTTTCATTCCTGCATCATTTTCTATAAACGCTTTTTTCCCTTTTATAGATAATAATACACCTTTAGTGCTTCTATACTTTACTCTATCACCAACTTTAAAATCTTTTACTACTTCTTGCACTTTTTCAGTTTTAATTGATTGTGCTTTATCATGTGCAACATTTAAATGTTGATGACCTACTGCAATTTTTGCTTTTATAGCTTTTTTAGCTTCATCTCTTGCATCTTTATATTCTCTATGAAGTTTAGATTTTTCCATGAAAATATGTTCATCTAAAGTTTCTTTTTTCTCTTTTAAAGTTCTATTTAATCTCTCATGTTCTTCAATTTCATCATTAAGTTTTGAGATTTTTTGTTTATATTCAATTTCTAAAGCACTACTTCTTTCAATAAGCTCATTTAATCTATCTTTATCTTCACCATAAACTTCTTTTGCTTTTTTAATAACATTTCTTGGTATTCCATATCTTGATGCTGTTTCAAATGCATAAGATTTTCCAATTGTTCCTTGTAAAAACTCATAAGTTGGTTTACGATTCTCTTCATCATAAAGAGCAGCTATTAACTCAACACTAGGATTTGCAGCCATAAGAGCAGCTAACCTTTTATGATGTGTTGTAATTATAATTTTAATATCTTTTTGAATTAACTCTTCAATTACAACTTTAAATAAACTCGCTGCTTCATCAGAATCCGTTCCAAGTTCAATTTCATCTACTCCAACAATTGCATTTTTAGCAGAAAAAAGTTTTGAAAACTCTACCATTCGACCTGCAAAAGTAGAAATATCATTTTTTACACTTTGAGGGTCATCTAATACAGCATTTATCTCTTTAAATGTTCCAATTACGGTATCTTTATGAGCATTATATGGAAGTAAATATTTTGAAAGTAAAACAGCTGATAAAATAGATTTAAGCATCATTGTTTTACCACCTGCATTTACACCAGTAATCATAACAACAGATTTAGAAAAGTCAATTGTTATTGATTTAGGGTCATGTAAAGCTGGGTGTTTAAAATCAACTAATTTATTTTGATTCTTTTTAGATGGAAGTATAAAATTTTTATCTCCAATTTTTGCAAAGAAAATTCTAGCTTGGTAATGATCAAATCTATCAAATTCTTTATTTATAAACTTTAAAAACATTAGGTTTTTTTCAAATAAAGAACTAATCTCTTTACATACCTTTAGTAGTATTTCTTCTTGTTTATTAACTAAATCACTTTGTTTTTGTTTTAATGCACTAACACTATGAGGAAGAACATAGAAGAAACCAGAGTTTGATCTATTTATAACTGAAGCTTTTAAAATATGATTAAAGCCACCACGAACTAAAATACACTCTTCTCCATTTATATAATGAACTTGTGAATCAACTAAATAAGTTCTTAATTTACTTGAATTTATTATCTTATATAGGCTTTGTTTTATTTCTTGTTTATTTTGATATATTGCATTTTTTATTCCATCATAATCTTCATTTACACCTTTTCTTAAATTTGATTTTTCATCAAAATAAGAAGAGATATTCATTATTTCATCTGGAACTATAATTTTGTCAATCCATTCTTGTAGCTTACCATCAAAATTAAATCTTTTTAAGTAAGTAAAATACTTAATAATTTTAACAAACTCATAAATCTCATAGACTTTTAGAATACCTTGTTTTTGTATATGCATTAATGCAGTATCTAGGTTTTCTAATTTTGGTGGTTCATTAATTTGATAATCAGATAGTTCTTTTATCAACCTATAGTGAATATTAATATCACCTTCTAATATAATTGATTTTTCTCTTGATAATAGTTTTGAAAAAGAATCTATATAATCTATTAAGTCTAGTTTTTTTAATATATCTTGCATTAATTCTATTTATATCTATTTTTTCTTAGGTCTAAAAGGTTTTATAACCTCTTCATTACACTCAAAAAATGGACCTTCCATTAAATCAATACAATATGGAATCGCAGGGAATACGGCATCTAAACACTCTCTGATAGATTTTGGTTTTCCTGGAAGATTTACTATTAATGAACTTCCTCTAAGACCTGCTGTTTGACGTGAAAGAATTGCAGTTGGAACAAACTTTAAAGATTCCGCACGCATTAGTTCACCAAAACCTGGCATCATTCTATCACATACAGCTTCTGTTGCTTCAGGCGTTACATCACGTGCTGCTGGACCTGTTCCACCTGTTGTTACAACTAAACAACAACCTTCATTATCAATCAAGTCCTTCATAGTATCTTCAATAGTTTTTTGATCATCTTCAATACATCTATAAACTTCTTGCCAAGGAGATGTTAAATAATCATTCATAGTATCAATAATTGCTTTACCAGATAAGTCTTCGTAAATACCTTTACTTGCCCTATCAGAGGCTGTAATTATTCCAATTTTAGCGATTTTATCACTCATAAAATATGTCCTTTTTCTTTTATAAAATAAACTGTTCCATAATCTTTAAAAAAGTCTTTTGCAGATTTTGAGTCTATTATTTTGTCTTTTCCACCTAGATAGATTTCTATTTTTATTCCTCTATCAAGAAGTTCCTTCAGTTTTGTTTTATCCCACGTATAATTTAATAGCTCACCAAGTTCTTCCATACTACCTAGTGTAAAATAATTACTTGTATTAATACTATCCGGATATGAAATGTTTTTTAAAAAATTATCACAATATGATTTTGCATCTTTTTTAAAAAACAGTAATTGCATTCTTTTAAATTTTTCATCTTGTGTTTGGAAAAATGCAGGAGAAAACAGTTGTAACGTATCTATTCTTTTATTCGAAGCTAATACATATTCAAATGCTTTAATAGCACCGTACGAAAACCCAGAAACTGTAAAATCATTTTCTATTATATATTTTGAAAATAGTTCTTCTTCATTTCTTAAAGAAAAACCAGAAAAATATTTAAATGTCATCAGAAGTAATTACCTCATTTTTTATCATTATATTTTTTAATCTATTAATATTCGTAGCATTGTGTGAAAGTTCAGAACGTAAATTATTACTAATATCCTCAATTAAAACATCCGCATCTTTAGCCATTTTATAATTAGATACTATATTTTGAGCTAATTCATGTGCCTTGTTTAAATCATCACTATTAATCGCATATTTCTCTTTCTTAATAACTTCAACACCAATTGAACCAGATAAATATCTTCTAATATTTTCTAAAAGTTGCTTATATGAAGGATAAACAGAATCTATTTTTTTAACACCTTCATCAAATAAAGATACTTTACTCTTCGTAATAAATGCTTTACTTGCTTGATAAATAGCTAAAATTTCTTTTTGTTCTTCATCTAAGATAAGTGTCTCTTTTTTACCAAATTCTAATTTATTTTTTGCAAGTTCTATATCTTGATTTTCAATAGTTTTAGAACTTCTTTTAATCATACTTAATAAGGCTTCATTAATTAATGTTGAAAGAGCAGCAGAACTAAACCCTGATGTTTCTTGTGCTAATTTATCTAAATCAAACTCGTAGTGTTTTGAATCTAAGTATAACTCTAAAATTTTCTTTCTATCTTCAATATTTGGTAGGTTGATAAATACTCTTCTGTCAAATCTTCCCGCTCTTAAAAGTGCATCATCTAAAACTTCAATTTTATTAGTTGCAGCAATTACAATAACCCCTGAATCTCCATCGAAACCATCCATTTGAGTGAGAAGTTCATTTAAAGTTGATTCTCTTTCATCATTAACCTTACCACCTCTTTTTTTACCAATAGCATCTATCTCATCAATAAATACAATTGCTGGAGAACTTGCCTTTGCTTTCATAAATAGTTCACGCACTCTTTTTGCGCCCATTCCTACATATATTTGAACAAAACTTGCACCACTTTGATAAAAGAATGGAACATCAGCTTCTCCGGCAACTGCTCTTGCAATAAGTGTTTTACCAACACCAGGAGGGCCAACAAGAAGAACACCTTTAGGTAATTTAACACCATGGTCTAAATATTTACTAGGTTTATTTAAAAAGTCAACTATTTCAACAAGTTCACCTTTTACTTCAGATATCCCTGCTACATCTTTAAATGTTATATTAGAATTTACTGCAGAAATATTAGAAGTAGAATCTTCATATTTAGTTTCTTGTGCACTTGAAAGTTCTTTAGAGAATTCACTTTTTGTATCTTTATTTTTATTTAAAAAGTTTTGTATTTTATTTTTATTAAATCTTACAACTAGCGCAAATACAAGAAGTATTAATAAAAATACTATTCCAAAGTAATATGAACCAGATTCAATATAATCACTACTTTTATAAAGTGTATAAACAAATAACACTACAAGAATAATGGCAGAAATCCCCATAAACTTTATATTTTTATCTAAACTATTTTTATCTAAATGTTGCGACATTTTTTTCAAGCTCCGCTTTATAATCTTCTATAAAAATCCAATCTCCAACTAAATCAACACTACTTTCAATTTCTATTTGATTGAAATGCTGATCCAAACCAATATATTTACCGTTTTTTTCTGATTCTATTAATACTTCTAATGATTTTGTATTATTTTTTCTAAATTGATAGTTTTTTTCTTTTATAATTTTTGTTAATTCATTATATCGAATTTTTGCAATATCACCACGTATATCGCCCTTCATCGTCGCACTTGGTGTTCCATCCCGTTTAGAATAAGTAAACGCATGGACATGTGTTAATGGAAATCTATGTAAGTTTTGAACCGCTTCTTTCCATAATTCATCAGTTTCACCAGGATGTCCAACAATAAAATCCGTTCCTAAAGCATATCCATTCTCTTTTAAAAATTCAAATAATTCTAAGTCAGATAATACCTGTCTCTTATACACATCTCCGAGCCCACGAGACCAGAG
>CAJXPH010000136.1 GCA_913057765.1 uncultured Campylobacteraceae bacterium | reverse complement strand
CGAGATCCTCTCTGGTCTCGTGGGCTCGGAGATGTGTATAAGAGACAGTTATTATACGAATGTAATGACAATTATATTAAAATCAAACATATTTATTCAAAAGGCAAAATATGAGCGATACTCAACTTCCGTTAGAACTAGTTTCAAACTTTTTATCAATAGTATTATTAGTGATCTTACTTCTAAAATACTATCAATATAAAAAGAAAATGGCTGTAATCAAAGGACTAGATGATTTAAAAGAGAGAAAGAAGTTAACTAGTGAAGATAAAGATTTTATCAAATCAAATTTTAAAGATTATTCAATGGCAACGGGAAGAGATGAACAAAGATTAAAACTTTTTTATCCAGTTATTATTTTAGTTGTGGGTGTGATATTAGCTTTTCTTCCACTAAAAGAAGCACTCATACATTTAAATGTTGTGGTAGTAGCTTACATCTTCTTATACGTAAGTAAGATTCATAGTAGAAATTTTGCAACGCTATTACATCGATTAGCAAAAGACATAGATTAATTAATCTTAAGAAAGGTACTAAATGTTTGAAGGAATAATGTCTAAAATAGCAAAGACAGAAGATAGCAAAAAACCAGAAGAATTACAGATTGAATCAAATGAACAATTAGTAAAAAAAGAAATAGTTGTCGAGAATAAAAAAGAAGATGATTTTGTAACTTTACAAAGTATTGCAATGGGTATGGATATGAAAAAAGAAGTTGAAGTTTTTAGTAAAGCTTTTTTTCATAGTAAAAATGCTGATAAATCAAAGGCATATCTAGCCTTATACCATTTTTTACAAACACTAGAAAACTATGAAAAAAATATGCTTCAAAATATGACTTACCTAGAATTTAAAGAGAAAGAAGAACAAATATATACCAAGTTAAGAAACGGTTATTCTCAATATTTATCTAAAGGTGCACATCTAAATGAAGAGTTAAATAAATCTATTGAAATAGTATTTTCTGACGTAAAAAAACTTCCTTCAAAAGGTCATAGATATTGGTACTATAAAATATACATTTGGCAAGAAGTTTAATTAAAAAGACTAGATAATCTTCTCTAGTCTTTTTCCACAATCATTTAATATAATTTCAAATTCACATTTATACAAACTATTTGATTTTAAAAATGATATAGAATCATAAACACACTTTTGAGCATCATTACAGTACATATACATACTTAATTTCCCTTCAAAAATATCAACAGCATATAGAACTAAACTTTCCTCTTCTTCGAGATTTTGTAAATGATTCTCTTCAAAAGCAGTAAAAAATGCTAAACAAGAGGGATCTGGAAACATAATGTCATCTGCTACATGATATTGATGTTTTACAATTACTAAATCTTTAAATTCTTCACATACATTAGTAAGAGCTTTATCTTCTCTTATTCTTAACATTTGGTTTAAATTACCTGTATCTTTTAATAACCATTTATCATTCATTTTATTCCTTACCAGTTAATTGGTTTTTTATCAATTAAATCTAAAATTTCATTTGTCTTACTAAAATGTTTACACCCAAAGAAACCTCTATATGAGGATAAAGGACTAGGATGTGGTGCTGTTAAAATATGATGTCTTGTTTCATCTATTAATTTTGTTTTTTTTATTGCAGGAGCTCCCCAAAGTAAAAAAATTACATCTTCACAATTATGAGAAATATATTTAATAATATTATCAGTAAATATTTCCCATCCTAATTTATGATGAGATTTTGGTTTTGATTCTTCAACAGTGAGAATCGTATTTAACAATAAAACTCCTTCCTCTGCCCAAGGTGTTAAATCACCATCTAAACATGAAGATGGTCTTTTTAAATCCTCATTTATCTCTTTTAAAATATTTTGCATTGAAGGTGGGTTCTTAATACTACTTGGTGTAGAAAATGATAAGCCTTGTGCTTGACCTTCTCCATGATAAGGATCTTGTCCTAAAATCACAACTTTTAAACTATCTAGTGGAGTTTTAAAAAAAGCATTATATATTTTCTCTTGAGGAGGAAAAACTGTTGATGTTTCATATTTTAAATCTATTTCTTTTTTTAGACTTTGGTAATAAGCTTGATTTTTCTCTTTGTTAATTATATCTTCCCAAGTTTTCATATTTCACCCTTAAAAATTAAAACTTAATTATTGCACACTAATACTAAAATTCATAATTTATTAATCAATATTTCAATACTATAGCCATAATTTCAAGATAAAATTCAAATATACTAGTGGAGTTATAATTTGAGACCATATATTAAATCTATAATTTCATCTTTTTTAGTGATTCTTGCCTGCCTAGGACTTGGGCGATTTGCGTTTGGTATGGTTTTACCAAATATGCAAGAAACACTAAATATAACTACAACACAAGTTGGTTTTATTGGAACTGCAAATTTCATTGGTTATATAATAGGAATATTTTTTGCTAATTTTCTTTATAGTAAATATACTACTCACAAATTAATCTTTATAACAATAGTCTTACAAGGCTTAAGTATGTTAGCTATGATTTTATTTGATGATTATCTTCTTATATCATTCTTTTATACTCTTAGTGGTTTTTTCTCTGCAATTGTAAATATGTCTATAATGGCATACATGGCAAATGTAATTCCAAAAGAAGTAAGAGGTAAAGCTTTGGGGATAATTGTTAGTGGAAGCGGACTAGCTATAATAATTTCAGGACAACTTGTACCTATTATTGAAAATATGATAAGTGATATGCCATGGAAAACTTCATGGGCAATATTTGCCTTTATCCTGATTCTTATTGCATTTTTCTCACAACCTGGAATCAAAAAACATGCTAGTCATAAAATGCCTGATACAAAAGTAAAAGCTAATAAATATTTCAAGATACCATCATTTTGGAAAATTGGTATTATATATATGATATTTGGAATATCTTATTCTATCTATGTTACATATTTCGTAAGTGCTGTAATTGATAAATATAATGTAAGTACATCTTTATCTGGTGATTTTTGGACTGTAGTTGGTTTTTGTAGTATCTTCTCTGGTTTTATATTTGGACTAATTGCTGATAAAATTGGACCTTATAAAACTCTAATTTTTGTCTATGTATTACAAACTATTTCTCATTTTATATTAGCTATAGATATTAACTCATATGCAATTTGGTTCTCTGCAATAATTTTTGGAATCTCTGTTTGGAGTATCCCGTCTTTAGTTGCCTTATTAACTTCATTACATTTTGATGTAAAAAGAACTGCTCAAGTATTATCTTTAGTAACTTTGCTTTTTGCTTCATGTCAAGCAATAGGACCAGTGACAGCTGGATATATATATGATATTACAAATGATTTTTCATATGTCTTTATGATTACATCAGCATTGACATTTAGTGCAGTTATAATATCATTTATCTTTTCAAAACAGCCAATAAAACAAATACATTAGGAATATAGAAATGAAAGAAAATGCATTTATATTTGATTTAGATGGAACACTTATTGATTCTTTAACAGATATTGCACTTTGTGCAAATAAAGTTTTAGAAGAATTTTCTTTGCCAACTCATAAAATTGAAGATTATAAAACTTTTGTGGGTGGTGGGGCAGAAGTTTTAATAGAAAACTGCACACCAAAGAATAGTTCAAAAGAATTGATTCAAGAAGTATTAAAACAATTTAAAATTGTTTATGACCAAAATTTACAAGGAAATACTCAACCATATGACGGAATATATGAACTTCTAGAAACATTAAAAAATCAAAACTATAAAGTAGGAGTTCTTTCAAATAAACCACATAAATTTACTCTTAAATACGTAGAACAATTTTTCAGTTCTTATAATATAAGTGAACCTCATGGACAAAAAGAAGAAGTTCCTAAAAAACCAGATCCGACAGGAGCAATAAATATTGCAAAATCATTTAATATGCCTCATGAGAATATCTATTTTATTGGAGATAGTGATGTAGATATGCAAACAGCCAAAAATGCTGGAATGATAGCAGTTGGCGTAAGATGGGGGTTTAGAGGAGTAGATGAACTTCTTGAAAATGGTGCAGACTTTATTGTGGATACACCTCTTGATATACTAAAACTTTTAAACCAAAGTAAGTAAGTCTTACTCTGGTTTTTTATATCCTAATTCTTCCATTACATCCATAGGACTTTTATCAAAATTTTCTAAAGTACTTTTAAATTTATCATTCCGAGAGGCCTCAATACCAAGAGTTTTTAACTTTAAGATAAACTCATCACTTGAAAGATTTAAAGCTTCGGCTACTTCAGAAATAGTCTTTTTCCCAAGTCCTGTTAATTTAATCTTTTTTTCACCACTTTTTTCAAAGTTTTTGCTAAGAAGTTTATATATAAACTGTGGGCTAAGATTATTTGTTTTCCCTATTTGAGACAAACTTTGAGATACTTCAAACTTTATATTATTTAAATTTAAAATTTCTTTACTTTTCTCCAAATCATATCCCATCTTTCTGGTAAAACTTTTTAGAGAGGATAACTCAGCATGTGAATAAGGTGCAGTTCCATATTCTTTTTCCCATGAGTTTTTAATTCCATCCCCAAAGTCTAAAAAAGATGAAAAAGGAACTACTTGATAAATTGTACCCACTAAAAAAACAATTACTAAAACTGTTGAAACAACCATATCTTTAGTAAAGACAATCAACTCTTTTGCTTTATTTTTCATATAATTTGTAAGAGGTGTCCAATTATAATAGACATGGATTAAAGTCATTACTATAAAAAGTACCATGAAAACAGAATGAATTTCTCCATACTGACTTTTACTCAATCCTAATAGTTCCCAGTTTGCCCAATTTGCAATTCTTCCTGGAGGAGTTATAAATAATATAATTCCAGTATATGTCATAATTAACATAACCAGCATCATTGTTAGCGAAGTGATTTTTTTAAGACTCATAACAAATCCTTTACTTGTGTTCTTGATAAAATTATAATATATGTATTTTAACAGCTTATTAACAATTCATAAGGAATACTTATACTTAGTAAAAAAAGCTTGATTTGCCATATCTTTTATTAATTTTTGCTCGATATAATTATCAAAAATATTTTAGGAGAAGAATATGAGTAAATTGTTTTTATCATTTTTAATAGCGAGTTTTCTATCACTAACGGCATTAAGTGCAAACTGTGGAATGAAAGGTATGCACAAAGAAAAATGTAATATGCCAAACTGTGAAATGAAAATGAAAAGTGAAAATTGCAAATGTGGTATGAAAAAAGCAGATTGTAAAATGCCAAATTGTAAAATGGATATGAAGAAGTCTGGTTCTTGTGGTGCTGGTAAATGTGGTGCAGGAATGATGAAGTCAAATAAAGGCGAAATGTCTGGAAATGCCGGTAAAAAAATGTCTGGATCTTGTGGTGCGGGTAAATGTGGCTCAAGTATGAAGAAAATGGACAAACAAAAATATGACATGCCAAAAATGGCTATGAAAGCAAATTGTGACTGTAAAAATGGTGGAGAGTGTAAATGTAAAGCTGCGGGTAAAGAATGTAAGTGTAAAGCTCAGTCAGTAAAAGAAGAAGCTAAAATGTGTGGTTGTGGAATGACACAAGATTCTTGTAAAAAAATGATGATTTCTTGTAAGTATAGAGATGCAAGAGAAGCGAAAGAAGCTCAAAATAAATAAAAGTTAGAGGAAACTCTAACTTTTAATAAAATCTAAAAATAGCTAAACCTTTAATTCAAAAAAAGTTTCATTAATTTTTTGATACTCAGCTACTGAACAACTAATCTTTTCAGCATTATCATAATCTTTAAAATTTTCAATAAATAGTTTTTTTAATTCCGTTAAGTTTGCTGTTCTAAAAATAAAATATCCTAAAACATTTTTCCCTCTTGAACCTGCTTTTTCAATTCCAAAACTATCAAATTTCCAGTCAACACCTTTAGAAAAGAAAAATACTTCTGATATTCTTTTTTCTAATTCAGTACGAACATTGTTGTTATATTCTTTTAAGTGTACGTAGAAAGCAACGTTTACATTGTATTGATCTTGAATAAGTTTTTTCTCAAACTTTGTTTCTGCTTCTTTTGTTAAATCTGTATTATCCATCTTTTTCCCTGTATAAATCAAAATAAATTGTATAATTATAGTCAATAACAATAAAGAGAAAATAAAAAGGGTATTAATGGAAAATGATTATATTCCAATTTCATGTGCATTCTATGATGAACTAGAATCTGCAGCAGTTAAAAAAATGATTTCTACAATTGTATATAGAGATAACTTTGAAGAAAAAACTATCACAGATTTACTAATAGATTTTAAAACAAAAGAAAAACAAGAATTTGTTTTACTTAAAAGTGGCACTCAAATACGTTTAGATAAAATCATTTCTTTTAATGATTTGAAACCTTCTGATAAAGATTATTGTTAGGTTTTAAAAACTTTATTTAATCTTTACCAGAGAACCTTATATAAGAATAACTAATCTTAATAATAAATAACTTAGTAGTTTATTTTAAGTTCATAATAATAATTAATTATTATAATTTAATGTGAAAAAAACATAAGGGGAAGTAATGAAATTAAAGGCGATTCTTTTAGGACTAACACTAGGTATGGCATCAACTCTATTGGCTGGAGACTTTGTATCATATAAAGAGTTAAGTACAAAACTAAAAAAAGAAAACAAAAAAGCTGGTAACTATGCAACTACAGATGAAGTGAAAAAAGCACTTAAATCTAAAAGTTGGGTAGTAGCAGATGTAAGAACAATGGAAGAGTGGTCAGCGGCACATATGAAAGGCGCTGTGAGAGTAGGAAGACAAGCTTCCGAAAAAGGTGTGGCACTTCATGCACTTGACGATGATGATAAATTAGTTAAACCAAACTTGATTGTTGTTTGTAATTCAGCAGCAAGAGCATCAATTGAAGCTCAAACTTTTAGACAAATGGGATTTGATACTGTTAAGATATATGACTTATATTCTTGGATTGATGAATGTAATCCTGTAGTTACTAAGTATACTGTTAAAAAAGATAAAGGTGGAATGAATCTTAAGTTTGGTGATTTCTACGCGGAACATTGTAAAAAATAAATCACAATATATTTTGAAGAGCTTTTGCTCTTCAAAAACTATTTATTTATAAACTGTTTTCTCTGTCTCTTATACACATCTCCGAGCCCACGAGACCAGAGAG
>CAJXPH010000135.1 GCA_913057765.1 uncultured Campylobacteraceae bacterium | reverse complement strand
CGAGATCCTCTCTGGTCTCGTGGGCTCGGAGATGTGTATAAGAGACAGTTATAAAGAAGCTAAAGAAGTTTTACAAGAACCTCTTCATGAATTGTTTATTAATAGGGTTTTCTTTTAAATAGAACATGTTTAAATACATACTAGAGTACGTATTTAAACACAAAGCTCTTTTAACATTTTTTGAGTATAGATATATGCAAATATAGCTGCAGTATAAATCATAATTAAAACTCCAACCCATAAATATATATAATCAAGTGCTAACCAAATAACAAAGATATAAGCTACTAAGAATTTAGCAACTATTTGTCGATAAAGTGCAATATACAAAATCATTTTTGGTTTTTTGATTGCTTGAAGTGTAGATATACAAATAAACAAAATGACATATCCATAGAAAATCCAAACTTCTACTAATATATAATCAAATCCGTATGCAATAACTTCTAAATCATTATCAAACTGTTGAATAATTAGTTTTCCAAAGATATAAAGAAAAATTATTCCAAAAGTAGAAATATAGAAACCATATTTTAAAGCTTTATTTAGTGTCTCCTGAACCCGATCATACTTTTTAGCACCAAAGTTATTAGATACTATTGCAAGTACTGCTGAGCTTAATCCTAGAGCTGGTAAAAGCATAAGCTGTTCAACTCTAAATCCTATTCCATATCCTGCAACTGCTTTTACTCCATATAAAGAAACAAAATACATTAAGATGATTGATCCAAGAGCCATAATTAGCATATTCATACTTGATGGGATACCTTGTGTTATCAAGTCTTTATATATTTTTTTATGTGGTAAGAAATATTTTACATTATCAAAATGTATCATCTTTGTTTGCATTACCTTATAGAGCATATATGTAACATTTAATACTTGGATTAAAACTGTTGCTAGGGCAATTCCTTTTATTCCCATTGCAGGAATAAATAGAAATCCATAAATAAATATAGGATTTAAAATTAAATTTGCAAAGAAACCAAATATTAAACTATTTCTATAGGTTTTAGTATCACCTTTTGACATTAAAATGGCATTAAGGGCAAAGTTTGTCATAAAGAATATTGTTCCTGCTAAAATAACATTCATATATTCTAAGGCAGTATCTAAATAAGCTCCAGTAGCGCCTAATAACTCAAAAAGATATGGAGATGTTATAAAACCTATTATTGTTAATACAATCGCAAGCATTTGCATAAAGAAGATACCTTTATGTGCATATAAAGAGGCTAGAAAATGTTTGTTTCTACCATTTGCATTTCCAATTAGGGCAGTAATAGCTGATGAAAAACCATAACCCAATCCAATAACAGTAAAGAAAATCATAAATGATAAAGATAAAGCAGAAATAGCTTCTGTTGATATAAGACCTGCATAGAAAGTATCTACGACATTGTACATAGTATTAAAAAACATACCTGTACTTGCAGGTATTGCTATTTGTTTTATAAGTTTTGGAATATCGTCTGTTATTAAGTGTTTGGAGTTTTTTATTCTTCTACTCATGATTTAGAACCGAGGTTAGTCCTCAATTCTAATCATTACTGGTTTATCAGTAACTACACCAGCTTCTTCAATTGCAGATAAAGCATCAACGATGTCTTTTTCTATTGAAGTATGTGTTGAAAGTAAAATATGCGCACAAGTTTTATTAAGAGGTTTTTGAATCATTTTTTCAATTGATATATTTTTGTCTCCTAAAATAGTGGCAACTCTTGCTAGAACTCCAACTTTATCTACAACTCTAAGTCTTAAATAATATTTTGTTCTGATATTGTCTTTTGACATTAATTTTAAATCTTCACCATGTGATGATTCAAACCCAAGCATTGGAGAACCTTTCCCTCGTCGTGCAATATCAATAATATTTGCAACAACTGCCGAAGCTGTAGCATCACCACCTGCTCCAGGTCCATAATACATAGTTTCACCAACTTTGTCCCCTATTACAGAAACACCGTTCATAACGCCTTCAACTTTTGAAATCATTTCAGAATTTGGAATAAATACAGGATGAACTCTTAATTCAATCTCACTTCCAATTTTTTTAGCAATTGTAAGAAGTTTGATTGAGTAATCAAATTCATTTGCAAAATCAATATCTTCTGGTGCAATATCTTGAATACCTTCAATTAAAATATCTTCAGGTTTTGCATCAATTCCATATGCAATAGAACCTAAAATTAAAAGTTTATGTGCAGCATCAAATCCTCCAACATCAAATGTTGGATCAGCTTCGGCATAACCTAATTCTTGTGATTCTTTTAAAATAGTTTCGTAATCGACACCTTCATTAATCATTTTTGTAAGCATATAATTACAAGTACCATTCATGATACCTCTAATAGATTGAATATGATTTGCTGTTAAACCTTCTCTTAATGCATTAATAATTGGAATACCTCCAGCAACTGCCGCTTCATATTCGAAAGGTGTCTCTCCTGCTAAATCTTGAAGTTCATATCTATGATATGCAAGCAGAGCTTTATTAGCAGTTACTACTGCTTTCCCTTCTTCTAAAGCTCTTTTTACAACTTCAAAAGGCTTTTCAACTCCACCCATAAGTTCAACAATAACATCAATTGAATCATCATTTAAAACTTTTTCAATATCATCTGTTAGTTCAATGCTTACATCTCTATCTTTAGAAAGATTATTTACAACTCCAATTACTGGTGTGATTACACAACCAGCACGTGCAGTTATAATATCTTTATTATCTCTTAAGATATTCGCAACACTTGCTCCAACAGTACCAACTCCAATTATTCCTACTTTCATATACAATTCCTATAAACTATTTAAATATTTCTTAATATTTTTTGCTGCTTGTCTAATTCTTTTTTCATTTTCAATTAAAGCAATTCTTACATACTCATCACCATAGTGACCAAATCCAATTCCTGGACTCACTGCAACTTTTGCTTCGGTAAGAAGTTGTTTTGAAAATTCCATACTTCCAAGATGTCTAGCTTTTTCAGGGATTTTTGCCCAAATAAACATTGATGCATTTGGTTTATTCATTTCCCATCCAGCTTCTTTAAATGCTTCAAGCATTACATCTCTTCTATAATTATATTTTTCAATATGTTCTTGAACACATTCTTGTGGTCCATCAAGTGCAACAGTAGCTGCAACTTGGATTGGTGTAAACATACCATAATCAAGCCATGACTTAATTCTTTTTAATGCTCCAATTAATCTTTCATTTCCAACCATGAAACCAACTCTCCATCCTGCCATATTATATGACTTAGATAAAGTAAATGATTCAACCGCAACATCAAGTGCACCTTCTGCTTCAAAAATTGAGGGAGTTTTATATCCATCAAAAGTAATATCAGCATATGCAATATCAGAGATGATATAAAATCTTTCTCTTTTTGCCATATCAACTAATCTTTGGTAAAATTCAGGAGTAACTGTTGCACACGTCGGATTGTGTGGGAAGTTAACTAATACATATTTTACTTTTGGAATAGATTCATTAAGCGTTGTTTGTAGTCTTTCAAAGAATAAATCTTCGTCAACTCTAAAATCATCACCAAATGATAATTCAAATTTATGAATTGCTGCACCACTTAGCATAAATGCATACGAGTGGATTGGATAAGTTGGATCTGGAACTACTGCTACATCACCAACATTTACAATTGCTTGAACTAGGTGAACATAACCTTCTTTTGAACCCATAGTTGCAACAGCATGTTTATTAGGGTCTAAATAATCAACCCCATATTTTCTTTTATACCAATTACAAATTGCTAATCTTAATTTATAAATACCAGCAGATGCTGAGTATCCATGATTCTTTGGCTTATCTGCCGTTTCTTTTAATTTATCTATAATATGTTGTGGTGCTGGACCGTCTGGGTTTCCCATTGAGAAATCTATGATATCCTCACCCGCACGTCTAGCTTCCATTTTTATGTTATTTACTTCTGCAAACACGTAGTTTGGAAGCCTTTTCATTCTTTCAAATTCTATTTCTGGAAACATTTTTCTCTCACTCCTTAATAATTACACTTAATCCACGTTTTATATTCGCTAAAGTATATATATCATTTATTTTAATATATTTTGTTTCTTCAGGCACTTCTAAACGAAGGCTTTTATGCTTTTTATCTTCTTTTACAATATCTAAAATATTTAGATGCCTATCATAAAATACTACTGATGGAAACCATTGATTACCTGGTCTAGATAAAATATTTATACTATTTGCTTTGTTTATTTTTACAAAGTATGGTTTCAATGGTTTTCTAAATCTAACTTCTTCTCCAGCTATAATAAGTTTAGCTTTTGATAAGGTAGAATTTGATGTATTAATCGTATACATCCACTTTGTATAACCCTCTTTTTTGATATCAACAATTAATGAATTATGTTTAAATAATTCTTTTGATAGCATAAGAGGGTCGATGGCGGCTTCTGTTTTTAAAGTTATCGTCCATTTAAGATTTGTATTTTCGCCATAAATTAGTTGTTTTGTAAAATAGTGATAGTAACCTAGTGCTTTTAATGAGTCTGAAATAATTTTAAGTGATTTAATAGGGTCATCATTTACATTAAAAGTAATAACTACATTTTGTGGAGAATTAAATCCAACTTTTAGTAATCCATTATGTTTTAGCTTTTCAATTACAGGTATATAACTTAATGAGCCATTTTTATAATAAGAACCTTTGTTTGAGAATAAATGATCAATTAGACCTTTATTTACCCTATATTCATCGTAACCAATTATATTAATTATCTTTTCATTAAAACTGTTTGCATTAAGTGATACAATTAATATTATTGTGCTTATAAATATTTTTAACATGGTTCTTTTATCTTTATTGTTTTAGTGTATACATTAAAATTGCAGCTGCAACCGATGCATTTAGTGAGTCAAAGTTATTTGACATTCCAATTGATACTTTCAAGTCAAGTTTTTTTACAACTTTATTTGAAATACCTTCTCCTTCATTTCCTATGATTAAAGCAACTTTATCTGATTGCTCTATTTTCCCATATTTTTTTAAATCAATACCATCCATAGTTGCACCAATAAGCGCAAAACCATATTGTTTTAATTCATTTGCAACATCAAGTGTATTTTCTGTTTTACAAAATGGGATATCTAGCATAGCTCCAGAACTTGTTCTTATGAGACCTGATTCTTTTAATGTTTTAACACCAGATGCTATAACACCATCAACACCTAATCCATGTGCTGATCTTAAAATTGCACCAATATTTCCAACATCTGTTAGTCCATCAAGTACAACAATAAAGTTTAACTTTTTCATTTCTTTGAAGTCAGTATATTCAAAAATAGAAATTTTTAAAAAATACCCTTGATGATTTCCACCTTTTGCTAAAGCTTGTGCTTTTTGGTTATCAAGTTTATGTATTTTTTTCCCAAGTTTTAAAAACTTTGAAAACAACTTTTTTTCTATTTCTTTTGAAAAGAATACTTCTTCAATTACTTCGGGGTGATTTTCGAGTACATACTGTACTACTTGTTTGCCATATATTATCATGGCTAGATTTTATCTAAATATTGTTGATAAATCTCTTTCACGTTTTTGCCAGTCATTTTGGCTATTAGTTTAGCTTTTACTTTAGGTGCTATATCTAGGCTTTCAATGTCAGAAAGTGTAAGTTGTTGACCTTCGAAATTTGTTGGTTCAATTACAATAACCCACTCGCCTCGAATGTTCTCTTTTTTGAAAAACTCAAAAAGATTTGATGCAGTATTTTTATAAGTATTTTGATGAAGTTTAGTTATTTCTTTTGCTAAAAAGATAGTTCTATTTTCATCGATGTTTTTAATTTCTTCTATTGTTTTTAAAAGTCGGTGTGGTGATTCATAAAGAATTGGTAAAATTGAACTTTCCATTACAATTGCAAGTTTTTCTTTTCTTTCTTTTCCTTTATGTGCTAAAAATCCAAAAAATGTAAACTCTGTTTGTTCAAATCCACTCATTGCAAAAGCAGTTAACACAGCGTTTGCTCCTGGAATTACATCATAATCTATTTCATTTTCTATTGCATACTGAACTAATGAAGCACCAGGGTCTGATACACAAGGCATACCCGCATCACTTACATAAACAACATTTTTTGCAAAGTCTTCTTTTGTTAGTTTTTGCAAAACTTGTTTTTCATTATGTGAATGAAATGATTTAAAATCATTACAATTGAATTTTAGATTTTCTCTTTGAGATAAAAGTTGGAGAAGTTTTTTTGTGACTCTTGTATCTTCACAAAAAATAAGTTCTGCCTCCAATAGGGCAGTAATTGCACGCTTAGAAATATCTTCTAAGTTACCTATTGGAGTTGGAACTAATGTTAACATACTAAATAATAAAGATTATTTAGCAGCTGCGTATTTAGCTTTGAATTTCTCAACTCTACCAGCAGCATCAACAATTTTGTGCTCTCCAGTAAAGAATGGGTGACAAGCATTACAAATATCTATTCTCATAGTTTCAACTGTTGATTTAGTTTCAAACGAGTTTCCACAAGCACAAGATACTGCACAAGTTTTGTAATCTGGGTGTATTTCTTTTCTCACTTCATTTTCCTTAAAATAATTAATGTCTAACAAAAGGTCGAATCTTTGTCGCCCTTTACTAAACTCTTTTTAAAAATGGACGCGAATTATACTGAAAAATACTTAAGAATGTCTGAATTTAAGTTATTTATTATATTTGAAGTTTTATTTTGAAATTGACCTTTGTTAAAAGTATTTTGTCTTTTTGCTAATTTTGAAGTATTTAAAGAGATTTTTTCTTCAAGTTGTTCTTTTGTGAGTTTTCCATCTAGGTATTCTAATGTTTCTATTATTCCTATTGAACTCATACAATTTGGAATTCTTGTATAAAGTTTCTCAAGAAATATTACTTCATCGATTATTCCTTCTTTAATCATAAGATTTGTACGAAGAGATATTCTTTTTCTTAATTCATCTCTGTCCCATAATATTTCGAAGATTTTCAAATCTTTTGCTATAGGCTCTTTTGGATTTAATTGAAAATATTTTGTTGGAGTTTGTTTTGTTTGTTTATAAATAGAATAAGCTTTTTCTATTCTATATTTGTCATTAGATGCAATTTTGTTCATATATTCTTTATCAAGAGACTGTCTCTTATACACATCTGACGCTGCCGACGAAGAGGATAGTGTAGAT
>CAJXPH010000134.1 GCA_913057765.1 uncultured Campylobacteraceae bacterium | reverse complement strand
TCTACACTATCCTCTTCGTCGGCAGCGTCAGATGTGTATAAGAGACAGCTTCTATATTTCTTGCAGCTCCAAAGAATCTTTTTGGTTTATGTAAAGCATTCGCATCAACTCCACCTGAAAGTACTTTTCCTGATGATGGTGTTACAGTATTATATGCTCTAGCTAATCTTGTAATTGAATCAAGTAGAATTACAACATCTTTTTTCATTTCTACAAGTCTTTTTGCTTTTTCAATAACTATTTCTGCAACTCTTACGTGATTTTGAGCAGGTAGATCAAAAGTTGAAGAATAAACTTCACCTTTTACACTTCTTTGCATATCAGTTACTTCTTCTGGTCTTTCATCAATTAATAAAACCATTAAGTGTGCTTCAGGATGATTTCTTGAAATACCATGCGCTAAGTCTTTTAATAATTCAGTTTTACCAGTTTTAGGTTGTGCAACAATTAAACCTCTTTGACCTTTACCCATTGGAGCAAATAAATCAAGCATTCTACCTGTCATTCTATTTTGGTCATATTCAAAAGTAAACCTATCAGTAGAATATAAAGGAGTTAAATTATCAAATAAAGGTCTGTTTTTTGATTCATGAATAGGAAGATAGTTAATAGCTTCAATTTTTAAAAGTGCATTATATTTTTCACTCTCTTTATTTGGAGGTCTAACTTGTCCAGATACAATATCCCCAGTTCTAAGTGCAAATTTTCTAATTTGTGTTGCAGATACATATGAATCATTTGATGTATCAGAGAAATTTCCATCAATTGCTCTTAAAAATCCAAAGCCACCATCTTTAATTTCTAAAATTCCAGTAAATAGAATAAATCCACCTTGGTCAATCTGTGATTTTAAAATATTAAACATTAAATCTTGACGTTTAAGTTCCTGAGGATTTTCAACTTCTAGTTCTTTTGCTATTTTTAATAAATCTTCAAGAGGAAGTTCTCTTAATTGTTCGATTTTATAACCTTCTACAGGTACGTGAGTTCTAGCTTTTCTATTACTATTTGAGTTCTTAGTATTTTTAGGTTTTGTTTGGGGATTTGACTCTTCCATGAGTATGTTTGCCTTTTTTGATTTACATATAAGTTATGTAGTTTTTTGTAGTTTTTTATTTAGTAATTATTTTAAGTGTGTAATTTTAGTCTTTATTTTATAATTTGTCAATTAATAGATTTTTTCGCATAAAAAAAGGTGCCAATTATTGGCACCTTTTAAAAAGTATTTAGAAGTTGATTTTTATAAATCACCCTCATGTTTACCTAAGTATTCAGCAACACCTTCAGTAGAAGCTTTCATACCTTCGTCACCTTTTGCCCAACCTGCAGGACAAACTTCACCATGTTCATTTGTAAATAACATAGTATCTACCATTCTGATCATTTCATCAATATTTCTTCCTAATGGTAAATCATTGATTGTTGAATGTCTAACTGTTCCATCTTTGTCAATTAAGAAAGAACCTCTTAATGCAACAGCTTCTCCAAATAATACATCATAATCTTTAGAGATTTGTTTTGAAAGGTCAGCAACTAATGGATATTTGATTCTTCCAATTCCACCATTATTTACATCAGTTTCTCTCCATGCGAAGTGAGAAAATTGTGAATCAACAGATACACCAATTACAGAAACTCCTCTTGATTCAAAGTCATTGATTCTTTTAGAGAATGCAATGATTTCTGATGGACAAACAAAAGTAAAGTCTAATGGGTAGAAAAATAAAACCGCACCTTTTTCACCAATATTATCATATAAATTAAAATCCTCAACTATTTGACCATCTGCAAGTACAGCTGTTGCTGTGAAATCTGGAGCTTTTTTTGTTACTAACATGTAATTCCTTTTATTTAAAATAAGTTTTTGTGATGTAATTATAGTATAAATTATTTAAATAAAATAGTAATATTCATATAAATTTAAAAAATTAAGACAACTTTTATTTTAGGATAATTTTTTTCCATAAGTGGTTTTATTGTTTATTTCACCTATTGATAATCGTTATTGTTTTCATAATACTAAAGCCGATTTTATCGAAGATTGAAATCATTCCCATTTAAAGTTAAATTTATTTTTTGTGTGCTAAAGTTTCTTAAAATAACAAGGAGTTAGAATGGCAGTTAAAATTACAGATATTTGTATTAATTGTGACGCATGTTTAGATGAGTGTCCAACAGAGTCAATTGTAGATAATGATGAAAACCCAACAGGTGAGGATATTTACTATGTAAATCCTGAAACTTGTACTGAGTGTGTTGGTGACAATGATGAACCTGCATGTGCTGAAGCATGTCCAACTGAAGGTTGTATTGTATGGGATAACCCAACAACTGAAGGTGCTGTAGACGGTCAGCCTTGTGTAGAAGATTAAAAACCTCTTTATAAAAACACATAAAAAAAGGCAAGTAGTTTTTACTACTTGCCTTTTTTTTATATTTTAGGTATAATCCGCGACTTAAAATAAAAAGAGGAAGAATACCTATGGAACAAACTTTATCAATCATTAAACCTGATGCAGTTGCAAAGAATGTTGTTGGTCAAATCTTATCAAGATTTGAAGCAGCAGACTTAAGAATTGCAGCAACAAAAAAAATCCAATTAAGCAAAGCAGACGCTGAAGCATTTTATGCAGTTCACGCTGAAAGACCTTTCTTTGGTGAATTAGTAGAATTCATGATTTCTGGTCCAGTTGTAGTAACTGTATTAGAAGGTGAAGATGCAATGACTAAAAATAGAGACTTAATGGGTGCAACAAACCCAAAAGAAGCAGCAGCTGGTACAATCAGAGCTGATTTCGCAGAATCTATTGACGCAAATGCAGTACATGGTTCAGATTCAGTAGAAAATGCAGCAATTGAAATTAACTTTTTCTTTGCTTCAAAAGAAATTTGTTAAGAATTAACAAAAACTAAGATGAAAATAGAATTTAGAAAAGTACCACAAAGCCCTAGAGATCTTATCTCAGAGTTCAATTCAGTTAAAATTGAAGGTACTTTTTGTAAAATATCGGCATCTTTAGTCAAAGTTGATGTAAACTTGACAGGGGAAACTTCTGTTGAATGTTGCAGATGCGGAGAAAATGATACAATTACGTTAGATGAAAATTTAAATTTTCGAATAAGTGATGGTGTCTATAACAATAAATCTTCTGATTTAGAAGATTTAATAATAGAAGTAGAAAATAGTATTATAGATTTTGATGAAATTATTCAAAGTGAACTATCATCTATATATAGCGATTATCATATCTGTTCAAATTGTTCAGATGTTGATTTTGTAGAACAAGAATATTAATTAAGGAGAAAACATGGCAGTACCTAAGAGACGAGTCTCACATACTAGAGCAGCGAAAAGAAGAACTCACTATAAAATTACTTTAAAAAAACCAGTAAAAGATAGTGATGGAACTTGGAAGATGCCTCATATGGTTAACCCAAATACGGGTGAATATAAAGCCTAATGCTTAAAATAGCAATAGATGCGATGGGTGGGGACTTCGGTCCTGAACCTATTATAGACGGACTTATTGCAGCGTTACGAAATAACAAAAACTTCACTGCAATAGCAGTTGGAAATGAGAGTGAACTTAAAACTCTAATTCCTCAACAATTTGAAAACAGAATCGAAATTCTACATACTGAAGATGTAATTAGCATGCATGATTCAGCAACAGATGCTCTTAAAAGAAAAGAATCAACAATTTATAAAGCAATAGAACTAGTAAAAGAAGGCAATGCAGATGCAATAGTATCAGCAGGACATTCTGGCGCTTCTATGTCTTTAGCAACTCTTAGAATTGGAAGGATTAAAGGTGTAAGCAGACCTGCTATAGCAACTTTAATGCCTACAAGTGAAAATCAAAATACTTTAGTATTAGATGTTGGAGCAAATGTTGATTGTGATGCTAAAAACTTATTCGAATTTGCAATTATGGGACAAGCATATGCAAAAGATGTACTTCAATTAGACGATCCTATTATTGGTTTATTAAGTAACGGGGAAGAAGAATCTAAAGGTAATGAAGTAACAAAAGAAGCTTATGAACTAATTTCAAAAATACCAAATTTTGCTGGAAATGTTGAAGGTACAGATATCTTCAAAGGGACAGTAGATGTTGTCGTTTGTGATGGATTCATTGGTAATATTTTATTAAAAACAGCAGAAGGTGTTGCGGACACTATAGGTCAAATTTTAAAGAAAAACCTTAAAAGATCACTTATTTCAATCGCAGGTGCAGTTTTGATGAGAAAAGTATTTAAAAGCTTAAAAGTTAGAGTTGATTATGCAGAATATGGCGGGGCACCACTTCTTGGTGTTAAAGCTCCTGTAATTATTGCCCATGGTAAATCAAATCCTAAAGCTATAAAGAATGCAATTTTTCAAGCAATTAATGCAGCAAGTTCAAATTTAAATGAAGATATTGAACAAAAATTAAATTTATATAAATAATTAAGGATTTTTTTTATGGCATATGCAGCTTTTAGATCTATCGGTGCTTACATTCCACCAAAAATTATGACAAATGCAGATTTTGAAAAAATTATAGACACTACAGATGAATGGATTACAAAAAGAACAGGTATTAAAGAACGACGAATATCTGAAGAAAATGAAGCGTCATCTGATTTAGGTGCAAAAGCCGCAGAACAAGCAATAGAACGAGCAGGAATAGCTAAAGAAGATATTGATTTAGTTATCTGTGCGACTGTTACTCCTGATTATTTATGTATGCCTTCAACAGCATGTCTAATTGCTTCAAAACTTGGACTTCCTCCAGTTATGGCATATGACATTAGTGCAGCTTGTACTGGATTTGTTTATGCAACTTCTGTTGCTAAAGCATTTATTGAGTCAGGTATGAAAAAAAATGTATTAATAGTTGGAGCTGAAACATATAGCTCAATTTTAGACTATACAGATAGAGGAACTTGTTTTATCTTTGGAGATGGAGCAGGAGCAGCTATACTTTCTGCAACTGATAATAAAGAAGAAGCTATTATTGATGTAAATTGTTCATCAGATGGAAATTATGAAGATTTGATTAAAACTCCTGGTGGAGGAAGTAAACATCCTTGTAGCCAAGAAGTACTCGACCAAAAATTAGCTTGTATTAAAATGAAAGGAAATGAAACTTTCAAACTAGCAGTACGAACTTTAACTTCAGACGTAGAAATAATGATGGAAAAACATAATATTACAAATGAAGATATAAATCACTTTATCCCTCATCAAGCAAATATGAGAATCATTAGTGCAGTTGGAAAAGCATTAGGAATGAATGAAGAACAAACTGTTGTAACTGTAGATAAATATGGTAATACTTCAGCCGCTTCTATTCCAATGGCTATGAACTATGCTTATGAGCAAGGTAAAATTAAAGCAGGAGATACTGTGTTATTTGATGCTTTTGGTGGCGGATTAACTTGGGGATCAGCATTATTCCCTTTCTCTCCAAATAAATAACTATAAAAATCTTTAGAGCTTTGCTCTAAAGTAACATCCCTTCCACTTTTAAATCTATTAAGTAACCTATTATTTACCAATTGATAGAATGTAGTTAAAGGCATTCATATGAAAAGTAATATTTCTATTGAAGAAAATGAAATTTATAATGATCTATTTGACAATACCTATATAGGGATACTTGTTGTAGACAAAAACAGAGATATCTTACTTATAAATAAACGCTTTTGTGAACAATTTGGTTATAAAGAAAATGAGCTTATTGGATATAACATTGAAAAGGTTCATATAGATAATAGACATTTTAAAGAATTTGGGGAAATTGCTTTTAAACATGTGCTAAAAAAAATACCTATGAGTGTTGATTTTCAAGTAAAAAGAAAAGATGGCACAACTTTTTGGGCAAAAATTTCAGGAGATCCATTAAAACATAAAGAACATATATTATGGACTGTAGTTGATGTTTCTGAGAATTATGAAATACAAGAACAATTTCAAGAACAAACAACACTTCTAAAAACAGTTATTGATGAAACACCTTATCCCATTGTCTTAAAAGATTTTAATGCAAAATTCATTCTAGTAAACGAAGCAACGGCAAAACTCTATGGATCATCGCCAGAAAAGATGATTGGCAAAGATGATGGAGATTTTATTCCAGATAAAGATATGGCAAATTTTTTTAGAAAAAATGTACAAGAAATTATGAAAGAAGGAAAAACAAGAATTGTCTATGAAGATTCAATTGATGTAGAAACGAATATGACCAGAAATTATATGTCTATTAAAAAACCATTTAAAAATAAGGATGGTAAAGATTTTATACTTGTACTTGCTAATGATATTACAGAGTTAAATAAAAAGAATGAAGAACTTTCAAAAAAAGAAAAACTACTTTTTCAACAATCAAAAATGGCTGCAATGGGTGAAATGCTAGCAAATATAGCACATCAATGGAGACAACCTTTATCAATAATTTCAACAGCGGCTACAGGTTCAAAACTACAAAATGATTTAGGGTTATTAAATAAGGAAGATCTTAATAATGTTCTAGAGACAATAAATTTATCAACGCAACACCTTTCTCAGACAATTGATGATTTTAGAAATTATTTTAAAAAAGATAAAGTAGCTATTGATTTTAATATTGAAGAAGCATGGAATAGAACAATAGATTTAATTAATATTAGAGTTAAAAACTATAGTATTAATATTATCAAAGACATTAATAGTCCAAATATCAAAAGTTTTAAAAATGAATTTATTCAAGTATTTCTAAATATAGCTAATAATGGGATTGATGCATTAAAAGAAATAAAAGAAAAACGGTATTTAATAATTGAATCGGAATCTATAAATAGTGATATCATAATAAGGATTAAAGATAATGCCGGTGGCATAGATAAGAATATACTTGAAAAAATATTTGACCCATATTTTACTACAAAACACCAATCTCAAGGTACAGGTATTGGCTTATATATGACAGAAGAGATTATAGTAAAACATTTAAAAGGGGAAATTTACGCGGAAAATGTAGAATTCACAATTGATAAGAAATTACAAAAAGGGGTACAATTTACAATAAAATTTAACAGGAATACTAATTTATAATATTTTTAAACTCTTATCATCAATTACTTCATATTCAATTCTATAATCTTTTAAATCGCCCATGATACTTAAAAATCTGTCTCTTATACACATCTGACGCTGCCGACGAAGAGGATAGTGTAGA
>CAJXPH010000133.1 GCA_913057765.1 uncultured Campylobacteraceae bacterium | reverse complement strand
CACTATCCTCTTCGTCGGCAGCGTCAGATGTGTATAAGAGACAGAAATGGAGAAGACTTATATATAGCAAATAAAATTATAGAGTTACTAGAACTTTTTATAGAGAAAAAAGATACTATAATTACAAAAGAGATGATAATAGATAAGCTTTGGAGTTTTTCAGAAGAGTATAGTGAAGGTTCAATTAGAGTTTATATTAATAATTTAAAAAAACTCATTGGTAAAGAAAAAATAAAAAATATAAAAGGTGTTGGGTACAAAATTGAATTATAAAAAGAAAAATTTTATAATTACAAATTCAATAATTATTGTCTTTGTTTTATTATTATCTTTACTTTTAAATTACTATATAACCAATATCTTTGGATTTAATAAAGATACTTTTATACCTATTACTATTGCTGTATTAGGTTTTGGACTCATCTTATATTTAGGGCTTAGTAAAACAATCTTTGAACCACTTTTTAAAAGTGACGAAAACTTACAAAAGACAGTCAAAGAGACATTACATGAATTAAACATACCTATATCTACAATAAAACTTAATACTCAAATGTTAGAAAAAAATTTAACTGACGAAAAAGAATTAAAAAGACTAAATCGTATAAAATTAGCATCAAATGAACTTTTAAAGCTTTATGAAAATATGGAATATCAAATAAAAAAAGAAATTGATAGAGTTGATGTTGCTGATTTTGATTTAAAAGAATTAGTTTTTAAAAGTTTAGAGAAGTTTGAAGATATAAAAAGAGATATCAAGATAGATGTCGATATTGAAAATATACAATTAACCACCGATATCAATGGTTTTGAAAAAATGATTGATAACCTTATCTCAAATGCATTAAAATATAATTTAAAAGAAAATGGTTTTATAAAAATTAAGTTTGAAGATAATATTTTTACTATTTTTAATGCAGGTAAAGAGATAGACACAAAGAATCTTTTTATTATTTTTGATGAATTCTTTCAAGAAGACTCTTCAAAAAATGGCTTTGGATTAGGTTTAAAAATAGTAAAAGAATTTTGTGATAAAAGTAAAATTGCAATTAAAATTGAACCTACTGTCAATGGAAATAAATTTATTTTAAATCTTAAAAATATTATCGCTGATTAACACTTATTTATTAACTTTATAATCAAAAATTAGATATAATCTTCAAAATTATAAAAGGATATTTTTATGGATGAAGCTCTAATAGTACCTATCGCGATCGTAATATTTGCAATAATTATTATAGTAAAAGGTGTGAGAATTGTTCCTCAATCAGATTTATTTGTAATTGAGAGACTTGGAAAGTTTAATACTATATTACATGGTGGTTTTCATGTGATTATTCCACTTGTAGATTCAGTTAGAATTGTATTAACTTCAAGAGAACAATTAGTTGATATTGAAAAACAATCAGTAATTACTAAAGATAACGTAAATATTTCTATTGATGGTATTGTTTTTTGTAAAGTTGATGATGCAAGAGAAGCTACATATAATGTTGTAGATTTTAAAAATGCAATTGCAAATTTAGCAATGACAACATTGAGATCTGAAATTGGTGGTATGGATTTAGATGATACTTTATCTAATAGAGAAACTCTAAATGCAAAACTTCAAAATGAATTAGGCAGTGCAGCTGCAAACTGGGGTATTAAAGTTACTAGAGTTGAAATCTCTGATATTTCTGTTCCTGCTGAGATTGAAAGAGCTATGAACATGCAAATGGAAGCTGAAAGAGAAAAAAGAGCTATTGAAACAAAAGCTAGAGCTGATAAAGAATCTGTTATTAGAAGAGCAGAAGGTTTTAAGCAAGAAGAAATTTTAAAAGCAGAAGCAATTGAAAGAATGGCAGATGCAAAAAGATATGAGCAAGAACAAATTGCAGCTGGGCAAAAAGAAGCTATGAAATTAATTAATGAATCGATGTCTCAAAATGAAAAAGCAGCAGAGTTCTTACTTGCAAAAGATAGAGTTGCAGCATTTAAAGCTCTTGCTGAGAGTTCATCAACTGATAAAATGATTTTACCTTATGAAGTAGCACAAATGGTTGGAAGTACAAGTGTCCTAGGAGATGCTTTTTTCAAAGGTGTAAGTAATGGAAGTTCAAACAATGCTTCTTGATATAATTGATCCATATATACTACTTGGAATTGGAGTTGTTTTAATAGGTCTTGAAGCTATTGTGACATCTTTTATTCTAATTTGGTTTGGTTTAGGTTTTATTATTGCTGCTTTCATAAGTATGGGATACAATTTTTCTGATGGTGTGTGGCAACTTGGTGTTGTTGCAATTGTCTCTTTAGTTTTTATTGTACTACTTAGAAAAAAAGCTTTAGAAAAGTTTTTATCTTCAGATGAAGATATTAGTGATAACTTTTTGGAAGAGGGCGGAATTGGTGAAATTAAAAACTCAAAAGTATTTTTTAAAGGTACATATTGGGAAATTGATTCTTCATTAGCTGATAATGAGTTTAAAGAAAATGAAAAAATAAATGTTATAAAAACTTATAAAAACTTCGCAAAAATAGAAAAAAAATAAAAAATTGAAGTAGCAAATCTTGCTACTTTAATTTTCTCACAAGTTAACACAAACTTAACAATTAATTAATTATAAATTAACAAAAGTAGATTAAAATTCTTATAAAAATTTAAGGATTCTAAATGAAATTAAGATTTTCTATTTTTGCATCAATTGTTTTATGTTCTACCTTATCTGCAAATGATGTGATAGAAATTGATAAAATGTCAGTTACTGCAACAAAAGTACAAAGAGCCACAAAAGAGGTTACAGAAAGTATTGCCGTTGTTGATAAAAGAGAGATTGAAGATAAGAATATTATAAATATCTCTGAAGCTATTAATACTGTCCCTGGTGTAAATGTTGAAAGTTCTACAAATAGTTCAAGTCCTAGATTAATTATTAGAGGTGCAGGTTTAAAAGCACGTTATGGTGTGCGTGAAATTATGATTATAAAAGATGGTGTACCTATGACTGATCCTGATTCTTTTACAAGATTTGATTTTATTGATATGCAAGATGTTGAATCAATTGAAGTTCAAAAAGGTCCTGGTTCAATTCAAGCTGTTAATAGTACAGGTGGAGTAATTCAACTTATTACAAAATCTGTTTTTGATGATAGTGAAAATAGAATTAAATTTGGAGTAGGTACCTACGGTAGTAAACAATCAAACTTTAGATTTACTCAAGCACTGGACGATGCTAATTATCTTTCATTAAATGCAAGTACTACAAGAAATGATAATAGTTGGCGTAAAAATAATGATGTAGACTCAATACAAACAAGTTTAAAGTATGGTCATATCTTTGAAGACGAATCTACTTTTGAAAGTGAATTTTCATATACAAAATCAAATATGCAACTTCCCGCTTCTATGACTCCTAGTGAATTTGAAGAATTTAAGAAAACAGGTAAACAAGGTAAGACAAGCTCTTCTTGGCAAAATAGTGCAAGAGACTCAGAAATTTTATTTTTAAATGCAAAATATGAAAAAACAGTTGGAAATATCATATATAAGCCAAGAATTTATTTTAATACTTGGGAACATTTTCATCCAGTTACCTCAATGATTAATGATAGTAAAGACAATAATGTATTTGGTACTGATTTAGAATTAAATTATGAGCACAAACTATTTTCAAATGATGCAATTTTAGTTGCAGGTATTACTGCAAAACAAGATATTACTAATGATTCAAAAAAGTATACTTACAAGGACTATAATACAGTTACTGGAAGAAAGAATATTAGCGAAACGTTGTCTGATAAAAAAGGTGAATTAGCAAATATTGAAGACTCAAAAGCTACTTTATATGGTATATATGCGCAAGAAAGTTTTAAACCTATTGAAAAAGTCTTAATTGATTTATCATTGAGAGTTGATAGAGTTAAATTTAATGTAGATGGAAATGAAATTTTACAATATAACTGGGGTGGCTCACCTTTTACTGGTGATACATATTATGAAGGTGATGGTGAATATGAAATAAATGAATCATATACTTTAGTTTCTCCTAAAATTGGATTCTCTTATGAATTAACTGATTCCACAAACTTCTATGTTTCTGTTGCAAGTGCAAATCAAGCGCCTACAGATAATGAGTTAAAGACTAATAGAGTAGAAGATAAAGGTAGTTTGGAAAAAACTAAAAGTATAAATTATGAAATTGGATTAAAATCTAGAACAAAAGATTATTCATATGATATTGCACTATATCAAAATGATGTAAAAGATGAAATTACTGCTATAAAGCAAGGATATACAACTTCTTATCAAAATGCAGGAGAAACAAGAAAAAGAGGTTTTGAATTTAATGGTCAATATAATTTAAATCAAAATTTATCTCTTGGTGCATCATATGCTTATAGTAATTTTAAATTTAAAGAATTTATGGAAGAAGGGACTAGTGATAGAAGTGGAAATTTCTTACCATATATTCCAAAACATCAATACTCAATATATTCAAACTTTAAATACAAAGGTTTCAAATCTAGAATTCAAGCTCGAACTTGGGGAAGTTACTATATGGACAATGCTAATACAGAAAAATATAGTGGCTATGATTTTGTAACTGATATCATGCTTGGCTATGAACATAAAAATCACAACATTCAATTAAATGTAAATAATGTATTTGATAAACATTATGCAATGTCAGCGGATAAAGATCTAGATGGTGATATTACATATAAGGCAGCAGCTCCAAGAACGGCAATGTTAACTTATACATACAAATTTTAAAAGGCAAAAAAATGGTTGATTTTATCAAAAGAGATAAAAGTGATATTTATGGAATGCCTATAATTGGGTTTTTATTTAAAAATAAGAAGTTCTTATTTGTATTAAAGATAGCAATTCTTTTGCTATTTTTATACGCAACAATCTTTGGTTTTTTAAATCCTACAAATGATAATGTATTTACTACAGGATTGTTCTGGGGATTATTTTGGCCTTTTTTTATGGTTCTTAGTTTATCTACTTTAGGTAGAATATTTTGTGGAATCTGTCCTCATGGTTTTATTGGAAAATATATTACAAAAATTGGATTAAAAAAGAAGATACCTAAATCTTTATCTAACCCTTTTATTGGATTACTATTAGTATTTATTGGTTGGTGGTTTATTTATTATATGTTCCCTGGAATTTATAAAACGCCAATGGCAACAGCAATTGTCTTCACAGTTTTAACTCTACTCGCAATAGTATTTTATTTTTTATATGATGGAATGGCTTATTGTAAATCTATATGTCCTATTAGTGCTTTAACAAGAGCTTTTTCAAAAGTTGGATTTACTTGGCTTGGAACATATAATAATGCATGTACTGATTGTAAAACTTTTGATTGTGCAACTGCTTGTCCTTACGAATTAAAACCTTTTACTTTTGATAAGAAAAATTCAATGGGTGATTGTACTTTATGTATGGATTGTAGTGATGCTTGTGAAGCCGTTAGTTTTAAAGTAAAAAAACCCTCTTTTTCTTTATTTAATAAATTTAAAGCACAAAAGTCAGAAGTCTGGGCATTTATTCTAATTACAGCAGCTATTTCTATTACAATGGGGTTTCATCATTCTTTAGGAAGAAGTGCGATTGTAGAGGAATTTATTTGGACAAGAACAGCTAGATTTTTTGAAAGTTTTATAAGTTTTGGACCTATTGATTCAATAGGCTTATTTGCTTTTCTTTATTCTGTGGTTATAGTGGTATTTCTGTCAGTTGTTGGAATGTTTATTGCTTCAAAAATTATGAATGCAACTTATGAAAAGACAATGTATACATTAGGTTTTGCTTTTGCACCATTATTTATAATTGGTGGATTGTCTCATATGGGTGAATTTTTCTTTTATCATTATGCTTCTGATACTGTAAATGCATTTATACAAGCCTTTTCTTTAGATATGGCATATATTGAACCTTTGGCAACGAGAAGAGATTCTTGGGTATATGTTTTTAGGGCATTTAATCATATTGCATATATTTGGGCATTTATTATTATGATAAAAAGACTTAAACTTATAGATAGTAAACCTATCTTAAAAATTTTTGCTTTTCCTTTTGCTTCAGCCTTAATCTTATTTTATATGGGATTAAATTTTTACACGGGGTATGTGTTTAAAACTTATGGTGCAATGAAAAGAGGGCATAATCATGCAAACCATTCTTCTTTAAATATTGTGATTGATACAAATAATCAAAGAATAGGATAAATAATGGATATGGAACTACTTAAGAACTTAGTTGATTATGGTGTGATTGTATTACTTCTATTTATGAGTTTTATTGCAGTTATGTTGTTTATTGAACGATTGTTTTTTTATAGAAAAATTGATGTGAATAGATATAAAAATAAAAAACAGTTAGATATTGCACTTACAAAAAATTTAACTTTTATAGGAACTATTGCTTCAAATTCACCTTATATAGGATTACTTGGAACAGTATTAGCTATTATGCTTACTTTCATGACTATGAGTGCAGGAGATATTGAAGCTACAAAGATTATGAGTTCTTTAGCACTTGCTTTAAAAGCAACAGCAGTTGGATTAGTAGTTGCAATTGTTTCTATGGTTTTTTATAATATCTTAAGTAGAACAGCTGAAATTTTGGAAAGTGATTATGAAAATAAAGAAGTTTGATTCAATTAATGTAATACCTTTCATTGATGTATTATTAGTACTATTAGCAATAGTACTAATGACATCAACTTTTATAGCTAAAGGAATAATTCCCATATCTCTTCCCAGTGCAAGTAACTCCGAAGAAATGAATATAGTAAAGGATATTTCTATTTATATAAAAAGTGATAATACTGTTTATCTAGAAAAAGAAGAAATCTCAATGGTAGAACTTAGTAGTAGTATTTCTCTTATAGATAAAAAGACGGCAGTTTTAATAAATAGCGATAAAGATGCAAAAATAGATACTTTTGTAAGTGTGTTAGATTTATTAAAAGTAAATGATTTTGAGAATATATCAATAGTCACAAAAAAATGACAAGATACCTTAGCTCTTTTATAATCACTTCTATTTTATACTCCATCGTAATTGGAGTATTTTTTTATGCTTACTCAAACCAAAAGATTGGTCTAAAAAAAGAAGTAGAAAAAAAACAAGTCTCTTTAAAACATATTGTACTTATAAAAAAAGTAGAACCAGAACTTCCAATAATTGAGAAGAAGATAGTTGAACCTACACCAAAAATAGTAAAACCTGTAGAAAAGCTGTCTCTTATACACATCTGACGCTGCCGACGAAGAGGATAGTGTAGA
>CAJXPH010000132.1 GCA_913057765.1 uncultured Campylobacteraceae bacterium | reverse complement strand
GGGCTCGGAGATGTGTATAAGAGACAGCGTAAATATAATATTATATAATTATGTTTTAATCTAACTATAAGGTATAAACTTTTTATTAGAAAGTTTATATCTTATTTTTTTTTTGATATACTTCGATTCATGAATAAACTATCGAAACTTTTAAATGACTTTAATGAACTAGTAATGTTCAAACACTCAATTTTTTCTCTGCCATTCATTTTTATTGCAATGGTTGTCTCTTCTGTTCAGATAAATGGGACAGGCTGGTTTGGCTTTAAATTATTAGTCTTAGGAATTTTAGCTGCAATTAGTGCACGAAACTTTGCAATGGGATTTAACCGATACATGGATAGAGATATTGATGCTCTAAATCCAAGAACAGTAAATAGACCAAATGTAGATGGAAGAATCAGTGCAAAACAAATGTTAATTTTTACAATAGGGAATGGACTATTATTTATAGTCGTTGCTTTTTTTGTAAATGATTTAGCTTTATACTTATCAATACCAATTCTTTTTATTATTGGTTCTTATTCTTATTTTAAAAGGTTCTCTTACCTTGCTCATATAATTTTAGGTATCTCTTTAGCTCTTGCTCCAATTGCAGGAGTAGTTGCAGTAAGTGAAAGTATTCCTTTATGGTCTGTTCTTTTAAGCATTGGAGTAATGTTTTGGGTTGCAGGTTTTGATTTATTATATTCTTTACAGGATATTGAGGTTGATAAAAAACTAGGGCTACATTCAATTCCTAGTAAGTTTGGTGCGAAAAAGACAATGAATATTTCAAAAGTCTTTCACTCATTAACTGTAGTCTTTTGGTTACTGTTTGTAATTAGTTCACAAAGTGGATTATTTGCATATATTGCAGTCTTAGTAGGCGCTATTATGCTTACATATGAACATATACTAGTCAACAGAGATTTTACAAAAATAGACAAAGCTTTCTTTACTGTAAATGGTTACTTAGGAATTATATTTTTTGTGTTAATTGTAATTGATTCTATTTGAGACATTTATGTTACAAGTATTAAACTACACTTAAATTCTTTTTCAGTATAATTAAATAACATTTTTAATTTCTGGAGACCATCAATGAGCAATAAACTTAAAGAAGTAACTTACTTAACAGTAAAAGACCTTAAAAAACATGACATAATACTTCCTGGGACCTATTCTAACACATTTGAAGGTATTGCAAAAAAACTAGAAGTAAACTTTGATAATGAAAATATAATACTAAAACATTTACATCAAGATGTTAACCATGTTGATACAATTGTAAAAAAAGCAAATGAAAATCTTACAAGTTTACACAAATCAACTTGTGACGCACAAAAAGCAATAAAAGATAAAGATGATGAATCATTAATAGCTATTAACAACGAACTTTCAAAAATGCAAAAACAAATTGACTTCTTGCAAAAAGAGCTTTTTTCTGACCCTTTAACTGCAGCATATAATAGAAAATGGTTTGCTGACTACTATTTAAAAGATGAAAAATTCCAAAACGATGGTTTTATATCATTTCTAGATTTAAATAAATTCAAAATAATAAATGACGAATATGGACATATTATTGGAGATCAAGTTTTAAAATACTTAGTAAAATTTTTACAAAAAGAATTAAATTATCCTGGGGTAAGTGTTGTTAGATATGCAGGAGATGAATTTATTATACTATTTAATAAAGAGGAAATATCGTCTTTAAATGTGGATAAAATTATGAGAGATGCACAAATAAAGTTATCTCAACAAAAACTTAAATCGGCAAAAATAAAAGAATTAAAATTTTCTTTCTCTTACGGATTAACATCTTTCAAGAAAGAGCAGGACGTTGAGTATATATTAAATATTGTAGATGAATTAATGTATAAAAATAAAGAAGCTACTAGATAGTCATTTATTAAGTTTATCTATGATAATATTCCAATCTTAATTTAAAAGCGTCTGTGGCTCAACTGGATAGAGCACTGGGTTTCGGCCCCGGCGGTTACAGGTTCGACTCCTGTCAGGCGTACCACTTTATTAGAAGCCCCACTTGATGGGTGTTTCAACCAATCAATCTTTTTATTGTGCTAAAAACGTGCTAAAAATGTGTCAACTATTAAAGCAATTACCAAAGTCTAAATTCTTTACAGGTATATATTCTGAATACTTTTCTAATGTAACTTTTACATTTTCATGCCCTGCAATCTTACTTACAAAGTTAATATCTTCTCCACTTGATATAAGAGTAGATATAAAAGTACCTCTAGTTTGATGTAAATTTCTATAAGGAACATTTGCTAACTTTAAGGCTTTAACCCAAATTTGTTCTCTAATTTTCCCAGCTCCATGGTAATGTTTATTACTTCTACTAGTTAAGAAAACATAATCATTTTGTTTCCCAGTTAATTCATACTGTTTTTTTAAGTAGGGAACTAGAATATCAATCATAGGAATAGTTCTTTGGCTTCTAGCTGTTTTTAATATCTGTTTTTGTTTACCATCAACCATTTGTTCTCTTATAGAAATTGTTTTTTTATTAAAATCAACATATTCCCATTTTAAACCAATACATTCTCCAGCTCTCATACCTGTATAAAACAAAGTTGCAATGAGATTTTTATCAGAATCATTTAAAATATCTAAAATTGATTGTATCTCCATTAGGTTAAATGGTTTTAATCCTACTCTTTTTACTTTTGGGTTTTCTGTTTCTCTTAACTTCTTTGCTCGTCTTATTGGATTGATTTGAATAATATCATTGTCAAAGGCATCTTCAAACATTACATTTAAACAAGACCTAACCCTAAGAATAGAGCTTTTTGCAAGATGTTCTTTTTCTCTTATATTATTTTGCCAATGTGTAATATCATTACTTGTTACCATAGTGATTTTTACATCTCCAAATACAGGTTTGATATGCTTATTGTAATTTCTTTTATACATTAAACTTGTAGAATCAGAACGACTACCTTTATGCAATTCAAATGACTGTTGCATATATTCATCAACTGTTGGTATATTAACACTTTCATTTTCAAAGAACTCTCCACTATATACCTTTAAAAGCATTTGTGGAATTATTTGTAAATTAGCTAGCTTTCTATTTTCTCTAGTGCTATCTAAATTAAGAGGTTTTCTTATATTTTCGTTATCTAAACTAAATCTAACCCAAAGTTTTTTCCCTCTTGAAAATAGTTTGGGTTGTGTCATTTTATACATTTATGTAAATCCTTTCACATAAATACTATAAAGGCACTTCTAACAGATTATATTCTACTAAAAGTTTCATTAGATTAAGCCTTCTAATAATTTATCTGCTATACCTTTTATATCTTTATTGGCTAGTGAAGTGGTTACCCAATTATCGAGCTGTAATTTATCAAATAAAACTCTACCAGCCTTCTTATAGTAATGTTTACCTTCTAAAAGGTAAGTATCTTTTAGTTTATGAATATGCTCTTTTGAATAACCTAAATAATATGAAGCTTCTTTTGTATTTAACCATCTTTTTTCACTAGAAATCTTTTGCTCTAATGATTCTAGTTTCTCTAATATATTATCAATCTTTTTTAAGTTCTCGAATGATATCTCCATTATCTTTTTCTCCTTTCCTTCTTTGTTTAAGGGAGGGAATAAACCCCTCTTTCTTATTTATGTTCTAATCATTAGCTTCATGAGGACTAATATCTAAAACTAATCCTCTTTTCATAGCTTCTTTCAAAGCAACCTCATATATATGTTTATTCTTAGTAGATAAATTTTGTTTTTCTCTTACTTTGTCTAGATAAGTTAATAAATCATAATTTTGTAACTGTGATACTGTTTCAATAGCTAATGGTTTAATTAATTTCCCATCTTCTAATAATCTTAAATGCTCACTATTACCATCTTTATCAATAATTTCAACCTCTGTATACCTCTTTCTCAAACTCTTTGGAGTAATTGACTTATTAAGTGATTCTTTTGCAATTAAATAGAGTTCTTCTAAGAAATCAGTATCAATATTCAATCTGTTAATTAAAGCACGTCTAACTAATGCTATATACTCTAATTTAAATTTATAATCATCATAAATAGATACAGCTCTTTTAACTCTTTGTAGAGGTAATTGCATTTGTAAAAAATCTTCTAATAAATACTCTTGTTTTATCTCTTCCCATATAGGAAGAGTATCTCCTCTATGTTTGTTATTATGCTTTACTGCATTATCACTTAGAGTTGTTATATCTATTAGTCTTATATCTTCCATTGATGCTTTAAATAACTTCTGGGCATTACTAAGTAAGTCTTCAATAGTTAAGATATTAAATGTCTTTAAATAGCTTCTTTGAATCTCAAACTCAATGTTAAAAATAGGTTCTTCTAAATCAAATCCATTATTTGAAAAGTACTCATACATCAAGTCTCTTTTTTTGTTTTTCTTTAACTCTTCTTTCTTGTTGTAAAGTCTTAATTTAAAAGGTGCTTTACCTACATATATTGTTTGAAGTTCTGTAGAACTTCCAATCTCACTAATAGTTGAATATTGTTTCTTTCTTGATACAAACATCTCTTTTGTGACAAATGAAAAATCATATTGAATAAAACAATTTAAATCCGCTCTTGTTACTGGGTAATATCCCGTAACATAATCTTTTAATAAGATGTTATTAATAAAATCAATTAGACTTTTAATACCTATAGTATAAATACCAATTCCAAGTAATTGAATTCTAATATCGTTTAAACCTCTGTTTTTAAACTTATCTTTAAAACCTATTTTAAAATAATCATTGATATCTTTAAACCAATGAAAGCCTTCGTTTTTTCCTAAGAAATTTAAAGGAATGTCATTTAAATTAATGTGAATATCATTATTCTCAAACTCAATATCTTTCTTCTCAAAATTTCCTTTTACTTCTTCTACTTGGTCTAACATTTCTAAATATAAATCATCATAGTTTTCATTTGATTCACAAAAGTAATAAAGTGAATCAATACCAAATATCTTTTTAGTATTACTCATTTATTTTTCCTTTTGACGTGTAGTAAGGGGTGTTACTAAGAACCCCCTGAAACTATTTGCTGTCAAGAAGAAAAAAACTCTCATCATTCCTTCTGAGAGTCTTTTTTCTTCTTAGACACCGTAATATTTAACTTCTCCAATTACACCAACATCTACTTCTACAATTTTTCCAATCTTATCTTTTGTAAAAGAATGCACTTTTGATTCTGGAATACTTACATCTAGTAAAGTAATTTTTATAGAACTATCTTTCATAACTTGTTTACTTAATAACTGAATTTTTACTTTTCCAATAGTTGTAATATTTGTATTTTTATCTGTGAAATCATTTGATTTATAGATTCCCATTAATTCTGCTTTTAAAACTAACATTTTTTATCCCTTTAGGATTTATCTATTAATTAAAATAGAAAGTTTAGTAAACGTCTTTACTGTTATATAAATTTATATGACTTTGTTTGTCAAATTGATGTAAGAATTATAAAGGATTTAAAAGAGTTCTTTCTGCAAATAGTAACTTATTTTTAAGTGTATATTTACAGAAAAATATTAATAGAATATGATACGTAGGTGAGAGATTAAATCTTTCATTTCTTGTTTGTGTTCGTTTATAAAGGCTTCTAGTTTAGGGGTTTTATCAAAAAAGTTTTCTATTATAAAAATATAAAACTCTTCATCAATATTAGAGATATCTTTGGTTGTATAGATACAAATATCATCATATATTTTTAAAACTTTAGGTATTTTTTTTGTTTGTCTAATAGCTTTTATTGCATTTTTATCTAGAACAGTATTAAATAGTTCAATAATCTCTCTTGAAATAGTGTCTTTAGTAAACTTTGGTATAGTGGAGATTTTATACCTATTATATTCGGTTCTTAATTTATTAAATTGCTCAATTCTTGTATATGCATAATTATTATAGCAAATTTGGGCAAATCCATCTAGCATTTCTTTTTCAGTAAAATTAACATGTTGAAACTTTTTATGAAACTGTTGATTTCTACTTAATGTAGCTTTTTCTTTTTCACTTATTTCTTCAATATCTTCTGATTGAATTAACTGTGCTAATATCCTATTAGTAATTGAAGATATAATTAATGAACCTTCCATTTTATCTTCTTTATACGTTGTTATAATACCTTTATGTATTTTTGAATCAGCTAATGTATTTTCATCAAATAAGTTTTCCGCATTTGACTTCATGGCATTTGTTTTATCTTCATAGTTATCATAATTATACTGAGTAGATGAATTATTAAATTGGTTTTCTTTTATGTAAATAGCAGAGTTTATAGAGTTCAAGAATAGATATAGGTATTCTAAGTAAGGATTTTGAATACTTGATACTACCCAATCTAGATAATATAATTTACTATTGATAAATTTACATTTTATTTTTTCAATTTGTTCTGTTGAAACATATTTTTTATATCTTTTTTCGCTATATAAAAGATTTGAATTTTCTTCAAGTTCATATATTCTTTTTGATTCTCTTAAATCATTGATATATCTAAGAATTGTATTATTAACTAACTCACTTAATGAAATATTCTTTTTTCTTTTATAATATTCTATATATTGTAATTTTTGTATATGACAAGTATGAATATATATTTTTTCAAAAAATAAACCATTATCTATTAAATATTCTATATCATTAGCAAACTCAAATTTTAACTTTTCTTCATTCAAAAACATCCTTTTATTTAATTGTATCATCTTCATTTTATAATTAATATCTTTATTTTATGATAAAATAGATAAATTTAATAGGGGCTTAAATTGAATAATCATAAATATACTTTAGAAAATAATCTAATTCCAAAACTTGAATCTTTTTGCCCAATACAAACAGCAACATTTTTTTCAGGATTAATATTAAATCCAAGTTACCAATCTCATATATATAGACTTGAAGAAGCTATAAGAATCTGTTTATCATATTGTAAAGGCAATAAAAAGCCTAATAGGAAGATATTAAGAGAAATTTATAAAGCTATGGAGCTGGTGGGAATATCATTAAATGAAGACCCATCTGAAGATGTATTTATATCAAAAGTTTGGTATAAAAGTAAAAGTTACTATTTAGCCTTGGGATTATGGGAGGGTTGTATTAATGAAGTTCAGATTTTTTTGAATATACTTGAAAATATACCAAAAGAAGAGCCATATTCAGAATTAACCAATAAAGTGAATGAACTTTTATTTATAACTGATAAAATTATTAGAAAAAACTCTATTGAAGTAAATAAAATTGGAAATGAGAATTTTTTAGAAAATATATCTGTCTCTTATACACATCTGACGCTGCCGA
>CAJXPH010000131.1 GCA_913057765.1 uncultured Campylobacteraceae bacterium | reverse complement strand
GAGATCCTCTCTGGTCTCGTGGGCTCGGAGATGTGTATAAGAGACAGATATAATAGACATTATCTGAAAAAGGTAGATATAAATGAATTTCTAGATAATAATTACTATATTATATTTTTTGATATTGATTATTTTAAAAAAGTTAATGATTTATATGGACATACTTGTGGAGATTCAATATTGAAAGAATTTTCTGTGATATTAAATTCTTACACAAGAAAGAATGATATTCTATGTAGATATGGAGGAGAAGAGTTTATTCTAATTATCAAAAATATTGATAAAAATATTCTAGAAGAAAAATTAGAAGAAATTAGAAAATCTATTGAATTAAATGAATTTGTTTATCAAAATAAAAAGATAAATATTACAACTTCAATAGGCTATGCTAGAGCAGAAATTGACTCTGAATTCGTTGTGGTATTAGATAATGCAGACTGTGCATTATACCGTGCGAAAGAAAGAGGTAGAAACAAAATTATAGAGTATAAAAAAATATAATATATTAAGCTACCTAGTATTTTTTGTAGGATAAAATAATTTTTTATATAGATGTACTTTATATAATTTAAAAAGTTAGAATGGAGATAAGTGTTGAACGAGTTTATAAGTAATAATATTTTATATCTGGAAAGTGATGAAACGTTTGGAAGTAAGTTAGTAGATCTTTTTTTAAATAATAAATATGAAATATCTTGGGCAAAGAATGAAGAAGAAGCAGTTTTTAAATATCAATATCATAAGCCAAATATTTTAATTTGTAATATACTTTTAGAAGATAAAAATATACTAAATTTGATACAAAACTTAAAGCAAAAAGATTCTAAATTAAAAATAATCATTGTTACAAATAATTTTGAAAATGAAAATTTACTTAAGTGTATAAATTTAGGTATTTCTAATTATTTAGAAAAAAACAACTTTGTTTTTGAAAGAATAATATCTTTAATTGAAGTAAAAAATAGTTTTACAAATGATAAGTTGTTAAACAAGTTTATTCTTGGTGAAGGATTTATATACAATATTGATACAAAAGAGTTATTAGATAGAAATAAAATGACGGTTCCTTTAAATACACAAGAAAGACAGTTAATTGAGTTACTTTTAAAAAATAAAAATAGTTATGTCCCTTATTATCAAATTCAAACTGTGTTAAGTAAAGTAAAAGATGTTTCTATTGATAGTTTAAGAACAACTATAAGAATTATTAGAAAGAAAACCTATCCAGATATAATAAAAAATTTAAGTGGACATGGATATAAAATCAATTTTTTTAGTGGTGAGTTAATATATCAAACAGAGTTAGATGAAGAAAAAAAGGTCAAAAATAAAAAACTATTGTTGATTGAAGATTCTATAGAAATAAGTAATAATTTAAAAAAAGAGTTAAAAAGTTTTAGTTTAGAATGTGATTGTACTTTAACTTATAATGATTCAGCCAAACTAATAAAAGAAAATACATATGATTATATTATTTTGAATTTACATTTGCCAGATAAGGATGGTATAGATTTATTAAATAGTATAAAAAGTATTTCAGATTCGAAGATAATAGTTTTAACAGCTGATTCAGATATTCATTTAAAAGAATATTTATACTTACAAGGTATCTTAGATTATGTAGAAAAAAGTAGTAATATTCAATATTTAGCTTATACTTTATATAAAACAATTTTCAATATTGAAAATAATGATAACTTAAATAATGTATTAGTTGTTGATTCTTCAAAACTAGTGTGTAATCATATTTGTGATCTTCTTATCCCTCGTAATTATAATGTAACTATTAAGTATTCAGTAAGTGATGGATTGTCATTTTTAAAAGATAAAAAAGTTGATTTAGTAATAATTGATTTAGATTTATTAGGTGAAAAATGTTTTGAAACTTTAAATTTAATTAAGAATAGTTATAAAGAATTACCTATAATTTTATTATCTTCTGTTAAAAAATCATCTACAAATAGAGATGCTTTTAAAAATGGCGCATCAGAAATTTTATTAAAGCCTTTACTTGCAGAAGAGTTTATTTTAAAAGTTGATCTTTGGGTTGATTATCATAGAAAGATACACCAAATAAAAAGCCAACAACAGTTATTAAATGAATATAAGTTAATAGTTGATAAAGCTTCAATTGTGTCTAAAACGGATTTAGAAGGTCAAATTACATATGTAAATGAGACATTTTGTAAAATTTCTGGATATACAGAAGAAGAACTTTTAGGACAGTCTCATAATATAGTAAGGCATCAAGATATGCCAATTGAGGTTTTTACAGAAGTATGGGACTCTATAAAAGAAAAAAAACAAATATGGCATGGGCAGATTAAAAATAAAAGAAAAGATGGTTCTGCATATTATGTTGATAGTTATGTTATGCCTATATTAAATGTAAAAAATGAAGTAATTGAATATATTGCATTACGAAATTATATAAGTGAGAAAGAGTTCTATAACATATAATTTAGTAATATTATAACTCTTTAGATAGAATCCAAAAATGAAGGTTTTTTATGATAGATGAAGGTGTTGTAAAGTATTCATTAAAATATAATCAAACAGATGAAATTGCAGTAAAAGAGTGTAAGAAAATTGAAAATGTTCGAGCAAGGCTTTTTTCTTTAGGCTTAATTGGAGCATATAGTGATGGTGTTGGTTTTGGGAATATTTCTGTTAGATATAAAAAGAAAGATTCCTTTGTAATTACTGCAACACAAACTGGAGAACTGCCAAAATTAAGTCCTCGTTATTATTCTTTTGTAAAGAAAGTAGATTTCAAAAAGTTCAGAACTTATGCAATTGGTCCAAGTAGGCCAAGTTCTGAAGCTATAACTCATGCTTGTATATATAGTTTAGATAAAGATATTAAAGCTGTTATTCACATTCATAATGAAAAGATTTGGGATTATATGCTTAAAAATGATTATCTAAGTACAAATGATACTCCTTACGGAACCCCTGAAATGGTTGAAGATGTTAAAAATATTTACAAAAATATTGACCCTTTTTTAAATAATGCTTTTGTTATGAAGGGACATTTTGAAGGGATAGTAACTTTTGGTAAATCTCTAAAAGATGCTGAAAAAACTCTTTATGAGATTATTAAAAAGTTACTAAAATAGATTAAAATATTTTTTTATAAATATGACAATAAGGTGTTTTCCCAGTTCTTGCATAATAGTCTTGGTGAAACCCTTCTGCTGTGTAAAATGGACTAACTTCTACTAATGATGTTGCAACATCATAACCTTTACTTGTTAAAATATCTACTACACTTTGAGCAGTTTTTTTCTCTTGCAAATTGTGATAGAAAATTCCTGATAGATATTGGCTTCCAATATCTGGACCTTGTCCATCTTTTTGTTCTGGGTCGTGAATCTCAAAAAATAGTTTTGTAAGTTCTTCAAAGGTAACAACTTTTGGGTCATAGATAACTTTTACAGTCTCCACATGTCCAGTTTTTCCTTTTATAACATCATAATATCCTGGGTCTTTAACCCAACCACCCATATATCCACTAATAGCATCTTTTACACCTTTTTTCTTTTCAAAATGGTGTTCTACTCCCCAAAAACAACCACCGGCGAAATAAGCAACTTTAGTATTAGAATAGTCAATATTTTTTTCAACTTCTTTACTAAAACTTGTTGTTGCAAAAGCCAGTATAGCAAGGGCTACAATGATAATATATCTATTCATTTTAAATCCTTAGCATAGGGTAAAAAATTGGAAAAGGAAGTTTTCAGCTAACTTAAAAGTATCCCTAAAATGAGCTACTTTATTGTTGCTGTATCCCTTTTGTATCTTCTTTTATCTTTTGTTAAATAACAGTTTATTAGAACTTTTCTTAAAAAGAAATTCTGTTTTTTTATAAATTTGTTGGACTATTGTTTCTTAAATCAATAAGAATTAAAACAAGATTTAAAACTACTACTTGATTATATATACTATAAGAAATTCGTGGGATTTTGTATGTTGATTTAACTACTTTTACAGTTTGTGAAAGTTCCCATAAAATCATTAGTAATCGTAATTTAGTGAAGCTATTTTTTAAATGATTAAAAGTTACTTGAAATTTCGTTTCTTTGTTCTTCTTTTCTTTATTTTTACAAGCTTCATATGCTCTTTTATATAATGGCATCAATCTATTCAGATAAGCCTTGATTTCTTTAATTCCCACATAGTCTTTCGAGTTATCTTTTAGAATTGTCTTTAAGACCAACTTATAATCATTTAGAGTAATACTTAGCTCATCATTGATTTTAATGTACATGCTTCTTTTAACGGCTTTATTTAGACTAATATTCATTGTATCTAACCAGCCCGTGTACTCTTTATAATTTTCTTTAATTAACGTCTTTAACAAGTAATTTTTTTTATCGATGCCTTGCTTTTTCATATGGGTTAAACTAAATCCAAGCTCTTGAACAAATTCTCTCAGCTTTGTTGCTACTCCTCTGATTTTACTTATAACAAGTTTAATATGAATATGAGGCTCGCCTTTTTTTGTAGGTTCTACAGTTGCATAGTAGTAAAACTCTAAGTTTTCAAAACCTTTTTTTCGTTTTAATTCTTTGAGTTTATCAGTAAATGTTGTTACATGGCTCATCTTGTTAGTATTAGTAATTGTGATAAGATATGCATTCATTTCATCTTGCTTCTGAATGTCATTGAAAATGTAATATGCAAGTTTGTGTTTTTTAATAGTTTTAAGTGTTTCTACATTAAACTTCTTTGCACATGGTATTATTTCTTTAGAGAATAAAATAGTCTCTGAAGTATTGTAAGCCATTTCTCTTTGATGAAAAATTCTTTGATAAAATGCTGATTGTTTCTTGTTTATAAGCATGTCTAAACCTTATAAGTTTCTGCTTTTAATAAAGTTATTTAGTGTGCTTCTGTCACAGTCAAGAATCTTTGCAATTGAACTTTTACTAATACCTTTTGAGAGAAAGTCTTTTATCTCTTTTTCTTTTCCATCAAGTTTCGATTTTCCAGTTGTTCCTTTAGGTCTTCCTAAAATAACACCAGATTCTTTTTTTGATTTAAGCGCTTCTTTTGTACGCTGACTTATTAAGTCTCTCTCTAATTCACCAAATGAAGCTAAAATAGTTAATAACACTTTTGACATTGGGTCAGAACTATTTTTGTCTAATACTAAGTTCTGCTTAATTAGATGAACAATCACACCTTTTTCTTTTAGTTCATCTAATAAGAACAGCACCTCTTTTGTGCTTCGTCCTAATCTTGAAAGCTCACTTACTATTAGATTGTCTTTTTCTGATAGCTTTGTTTTAATCTCTTCAATTCTTCTCTCTTTTTGATTCTTTCTTGAACTTATTTCTAATTGAATGAATTCATTAATAATAATGTTTTTGCTATCTGCATATCTTCTAATCTCTAATTCTTGATTTCTAATGTCTTGTTCTTCTGTACTTACTCGTACGTATCCAATGCTTTTCATAATATTTTCTCCTTTCTTGTTGTTTTTATATGACCGTTTAGACACCACAAATTAAGTGTAAAGAATTCATATTTTGATACTACATTAAATGTTGAAAAAAATCTTTTTTTTACTATTTCTTCCCCAGTTAAAGAGATTAGGTTCTTTTTAAGTAGTAATTTGTGATTTCTTCTCTTTTGTGATTTAACTCTTTACTAATTTGAATTTTTGCTTCTTTTTCAGTAATGCCATTAGATATAAGCTTCTCAAATTTAAATCGGGCACTTGTGAATCTAAAATCGTGCGAGCTGATATTATACTTCTGTAAGTCGTTGTAATAAGTTGATTTACTAATTATTTTTTCTGTATTAGTTAATATCTTTTGTTCCAAAGTAAAAGGAACGTCTTTAGTTTCATAAATATGATTACCTTTTCCAACTAAATTTTCAACTACTCCGTGATCCAAATAGTCAAATGGATTACGAACTAACTCAAAAGCTTCTTCTTGTCTAATACTTAATTCATATTGTACTTCTGCAATAAGCCCGCTAATATATCTTTGTTCATATAAGTCATTAATAACGGCATCTACATTATCTATATATCTATTCTCAATTATCTTGTCAGCTTCATCTTTAATTAGAGCTACTTTATCGTTAAAATAGTTCTCATCTTCACTATGTAATGGAATCTCTATATTTTTGCTTTCTAAGCCATTTAACATACTTGAAAAGCCACGTAAATAATTCTCTTTTGTAGAAGAGGCTAAATCTTCTAATCTATTTTCAAAGAATTTATCAAGATTCTCTTTTGTGAATAACTGATTTAGTTTTCCTTCTAATTCATTTTGTTCGAAGTGTGAGGAAATATCTCTTAGGAACATTTCTCTCTTTTCTGCAAGTTTGTCGCTATGTGTTAGATTGTCATTTTTACCAACTCTGCCAACTCCAAAAGCTTCCAGTCTGTGAAAAGCATCTTTACATTGTTTAGTAAAACTTCCATGTTTTAAGTTTGCCATTATCAAACCTCCTATAAAGAATTTTGAGTATAGAATTTCGTAACAGTTCCTCTTGAAACTTTAACTCTATGATGCTCATATAGATACTTGACAATAGATTGACTACCCATACCTTTTCTTCTTTGTTCTAAGACCTCATTAGCATACTTTTTAATATGCTGATTCTTTATTCCCGAAAAATTTATTAAATTGCTATTTGAGTGCGCCTCTTTTTGAATCTCTAAAAGTATAAAGAAACTGGACATAATTCGATTCTTTGTTAGTTTCTCTTTGTTTAAGTAGTACAAGAGTCTTTTTGCGAATTCTTCGAATTCTGCAACCGTTTTAAAGCCTAATACTTTTGAGTAGTATTGTTTTTTCTTTTGTGTGAACATAGTATCACCTCCTATAAGATTACATCTCCTAAAAGGGAATAACGAAATTAGCTTTATTTCTATGACCGTGAGGTTTAGACCTGTGATTTATTTAACGACAGTATCAGCGAAATGTCTCAATGGTTTGACTGAGTGTCAAGAGCAGTAAATAGAGTAGAAATAAGTAGAGAACTTGAATATAACATTGGCAAAGAATAGCAGTTGTTGACTTTTCAAGTAATTGTCAGTTTTTAGGGTGTTTATATACAAATTTTATCAAAAAATGGACACCGCTAAGCATCCATTCTTTCGATATTTGTTTCCGCATTTGCGGTTTTGTACCGCTCGTGCAATCTCTGTTCAATTATATGAACAGAGATGCACAAGCTCCCTCAAGTAAAATTATCAATGTAAAATGATGAGATGCCAGTCTCATTGTCTTAGCCTATTAATTTAAATGAATAGCGCCAAGACAGATTTTGTATTGATAAATATCTGTCTCTTATACACATCTGACGCTGCCGACGAAGAGGATAGTGTAGA
>CAJXPH010000130.1 GCA_913057765.1 uncultured Campylobacteraceae bacterium | reverse complement strand
ATCCTCTTCGTCGGCAGCGTCAGATGTGTATAAGAGACAGCAATAAGATTATATTTTGTAAGGTTTTTTAATAAATTATCATTAATCATATCAATTTTTAATGCATTTTCTTTTATCATTTTACTAATTACATTTTCTAAATTCTGTTTAGTTTTTAAATGAACTTCTTCTTCCTCCGTTAAAGTAATATACTCTTTGTCTAAATATTCCATAATCATTGAACCTAGATATTTATAAGTAAGTATTGAGTGATATGAAAATTCTTTATATGATAAAATAGGAATAAGTACACTCGTAAAAATTGAACCTCCAACCTTTGTGATACCTTCTAAAGTAGTTAATGGATTGTGCGAACAAATAAAGTCATCCCCAACAGTTGACGGGGCATTGACTAAAGAACGAATATTATTCTTTAATATAACAAAGTTTTTTCCAACTTCTTTTGGTCCACCTTTTAGAGAATACAGTTCATTTTTATATGCTAGAAAATCTCCTGTAACTTTTTGAGGTGAACCTTCTAATGAAGTTAGAACATTATCACTTATATCAAAATCTCCTTCTACTTCGTTAAAATTAATAGGAAGTTTTAACATATTTTCTAAAGCATTTGATAGTCGAACATCTCCTTGTACATTTACGGAATTATCATCTAGTATTTTAAAGTTTTTAATATGGTGGCTAGCCAACCAAGTACTTATATCATTTTTATTAGTTATTGCAACAATAGGTTTATAAATATGTTTTATTACTTCTTTCCCTTTATATCTCCATATTTTCTTCTCTTCATCAAAACTACTAGTTGGTATATGGTTTAAACTTATGTCAGTGGTTAAATCCCATGATATTTCATTTGCGATGTCATCTAATCCTCTTAATTCATTCCAGTGGCAAAGATAGTCTTGCCCGACAGTTATTGGACCACCTACGAGATGTTCAATTTTATTATTAGAACAATCAAAATAATCCTGAATATACTTAGGACCACCTTTTAATGATGTAAGACTATTATTTGAACATTTAAAATAACCTTTTACTGTTCGTGGACTTCCATTTATTGAAATAATATAATTATCAGAACAGTTGAAATATCCTTCAACTATTTTAGGAGAATAAGATAGGTTTTTTAATCTATTTTTTGAACAATTAAAATCTCCTACTGTATGAGGAGCTCCAAAAAGAGAAGCTAAATTATTATTAGAACAGTTAAAATCTTTTTGAATTATAGAGGGACATCCTTCTAATGATTCTAAATTGTTTTCACTGATATCAAAATAACCATTTATACTTTCAAATATAACTGGTAATTTTTTTTCTACAAGTTTATTTTTTAAATTTACACTACCATAAACTTTTATTTGTAAGTTTTCAGAGATTGTATAATTTTTGATATCATGATAGGTTAACCATTCTTCAATATCTTTCATCTTTTGCATTATATGCCTTTATTAAATACTAATTATAATAACTGTTTTAATCATATTCACTATTTTAACATTTTTCTTCTTACTTTTGATGAAAAAATTATTTTTTAGAAGAAGGAATTATTTTTTAGAAGGAAGAGTGTATTATTTAAAGACTAAACTTAGTCTTTAAATAAAGTAGAACCAACTCTAACCATATTTGAACCACAAGCGATTGCAAGTTCAAAATCTGAGCTCATTCCCATCGAACAGTATTTAGCTCCTAAAGGAACTAATTCATCATAGATTTTTTTAGTAGTTTTAAAAGAGGTTCTTATAATATCTTTATCTTCTACATGTGCTCCAATACTCATAACACCTTTTAGTCTTATATTTGGACATGTATCTAAAATTTGTTTATAGATTCTTATTGCTTCTTCTGGTAATACTCCAGTTTTAGTATCTTCTTTTGCAGAATTTATTTGTAAAAGACAAGAAATTTTTTTATTTCTAGCTTCTAGTTTTTTATTAAATTCTTGTGCTAATTCTAAACTATCAATAGATTGTACTAGAGTAGGATTTAAATCAATTAGGTTATTGATTTTGTTTTTTTGGAGATGTCCAACAAAATGCCATTCTAAAGGCAGCTCTTCTAATATTTCACTTTTTAGTTTTAAATCTTGAACTTTATTTTCTCCAAAAGCTCTTTGCCCTGCATTATATAATGTTTCTATATCTGAAGCTTGTGAGTATTTTGAAATACCAATTATTTTTACTATATGATGCTCAGAAATATTTAATCTGGCACCTTCTATTTTTGTAATAATTCTATCTAAGTTTTTAACTGCAGTTTCTTTTTCCATTTTTAAACCTTTTATCCAAATAATCTACTAATATCGTTATAAATTCCAAGTAACATTAATGAACCTAAAATAACCCATCCTATAATAGTCATATACATAAAAACTTGATCACTTGGTTTTCTTCTTGTGATAATTTCATATAAATTAAACATAATGTGTCCACCATCAAGTGCTGGAATAGGAAGAAGATTTAGAACTCCTAAGTTAACAGATATTAATGCTGTTATAGTAAATAAAGCTAGTATAGATGATTGACTAGCATCTGATATAACTTTTCCAATTGTAATAACTCCACCAATTTCTGAACTTGGAATAATACCTTGAATAAGTTTCTGTACACCTTGAAAAATCATCTTTGATGATTCAATAGTTTTATCATACGCATAACCTAAAGCACTGATTGGGTCATGATAAATTGTAACTAGTTTAGGTGCAGGAGAAATACCTATCATTCTCTTTTTGATGTTTTCTTTAAACATATTTTGTGCATCTAAAATTTGAGGGTTTATAGTTTTTGGAACTATTCTTCCATTACGTTCAATATAGAATTTTAATGAACCTTCTGATCCTCTAATAATTGAACCAACTTCTTCCCATGTTTTTATTTCATGATTATTGATTCTTTTAATTATGTCATCTTTTTTTATTCCTGCGTGGAAAGCAGGAGAGTTCTCTTGAACTTTACCAACAGTAGGACTTAAAGAATTAGCTCCACCCAGAGCAATTATAAAATATAAAATGGCAGCAAGTAAAAAGTTTGCAAAAGGGCCTGCAAATAGTATAACTATCCTTTGCCATGGTGTTTTATTATTATATGAATCATTTCCTGCTTCTTGAAGACCAGGCTTTGTATCATCTTGCCCTTTCATCTTTACATATCCACCAAGTGGAATTAAAGCAATTTGCCATTTAGTTCCACGCCAATCTTTTGAATAAACTTGTTTTCCAAAACCTATTGAAAAGACATGAACTGTCACCCCATAATACCTTGCGGCTAAAAAGTGACCTAATTCATGAAAAAATACTAAAAAAGAAAGTACAAGTAAAAAAGTGATAGTACCCAAAAAAACTCCAGTTAATTTATATTAATTTGTAAAATAATCTCTTGTATACTCATATCCAGAGTATAAAGTTAATGCAACAGCAATCCAAAGTAGGGTAGTTGCAAATGGCCAATTCATAATTAGAAAACCAATTGCAATCATCTGTACAACCGTTTTTACTTTTCCAGCCATTGAAGCTGCTACGTCTTTCCCTTCACCAATTGCCATAACACGAAGACCTGTTATGAAAAATTCACGTGAAAGTATTAAAAATACAGCCCAAGCCGAAGCTCTATCCATAACCATAAGTCCTAGGAATCCTGCAAGCATAAGCATTTTATCTGCTAAAGGGTCAAGGATTGCTCCTAGTTTTGTCATTTGATCCCATTTTCTTGCAATAAAACCATCAAAGAAATCAGTGACTGAAGCAATAACAAATACTAATCCTGCAAAATAATCAAGCCAACTTGGATGCCATGTATCAAAAATTGCACTATCTCTATCAATTAAAAACCAAAGCAATAGTGGTGCTAATGCTATTCGAAATAGGGCTAAAGCATTAGGCAGATTCAGAGCTTTATTCATTATTTAAAAGTAGTCCCACCATCAACAAGTAATGTATGACCAGTAATCCAAGAAGCATCTTGTGTACATAAGAAGTAACATGATTGTGCTAAATCTTCTGGTTGACCAATTCTATCTAATGGTGAGAATTCTGCAGTCTTTTGTTTAACTTCTTCATAGTTTGTAAATGCTTTAAGTGCATCAGTATCAATTGGACCACCTGAAACAGCATTTACTCTAATTTTAAATTCACCTAATTCAGTTGCTGCATATCTAACCATTGCCTCAACTGCTGCTTTATTTGTTCCGTGTCCTGCGTAATTTTGAATATATACTAAGTTACCAGTAGAACTTAAAGAAACGATAGCTCCCCCACCAACTTTTTGCATTCTTTTTGCTGCTTGTTGTGAACCACAAACAAAAGCATTTACTGTTGCAGTATAGATATTATTTAATCCTCTTGGTTTTAGTTTCATAAATTTACCATATCCACCAACAACTGCTCTTCCATAAATCATTGCATTAGAGATAAAGAAATCAACTCTATCAAAGTCTTTATCAATTTCTAAAAAAAGTTCTTTATATTTTTCTGGCTCTAATATATTAAATGGATAACATTTACATTTTACACCAAATTTTGATTCAACATCATCACAAATTTCTTGAGCAATTTCTCTATTAGAATTATATGTAAATGCTACATCTACTCCATTCTCTGCAAATTTATAAACGTTTGCTTTTCCAATACCTTTAGTTCCACCACTAATTACTAAAGTTTTGCCCTTCATGTTGTTACTCATTATTTTATCACCTCATAATTTTTTAATACATCTTCAAGTTTTTTCATAGTATCTGCACTTGGAGCAGTTAAAGGAAGTCTATACTCTAAAGTTTTAATTAAACCTGCTAGATACATAATTGCTTTAATAGGTATAGGATTTGCTTCAACGAATAGTGTTTTATTTAATTTATATAAATCATTATTGATAGCCCGTGCAGTGTCATAATCACCTGCAAATACACTATGTACTATTTTACTTTTATAATTTGGAAGTAAGTTTGATGTTACAGAAATAATACCTTTTGCACCGTTTGCTAACATTGGAAAGTCGATTGCATCATCTCCTGAAATCACACAAAAATCTGGTCTTGATGATGAAAGTTCAATGGCTCTTTCAAGTGAACCTGTAGCTTCTTTAATCGCATAAATATTTTTAACATCATCATATAATCTAATTGCTGTATTTGCTTCAATATCAACTCCAGTTCTTCCTGGTACATTATAAATCATAAATGGGATTTCAACAGCTTGTGCAATTGCTTTGTAGTGTTGATATAATCCTTCTTGTGAAGGTTTATTATAATATGGTGCAACAGATAATAGTCCATCTGCGCCAACAGATTGTGCGTGTTTTGCTATATCACAAGCCTCGTGAGTTGCATTAGAACCAGCACCTGCAATAACTTTTACATCAGTACCTTTACAAGTAGCAACTGCAATTTCAATACACTCTTTGTGTTCAGCATGTGATAATGTTGCACTTTCTCCTGTTGTTCCCACTGGAACGATTGCATCCATACCTTGTTGGATTTGTCTGTTAATTAAATACTCATATGCTTCAGTGTCTAATTTACCATCTTTAAATGGTGTTATAAGTGCCGTCATAGCACCTGTAATAATATTCATATATTCTTCCCTTCTACTTATTATTATTCGTTATTGTGTTTTTTTAAAATTACTGTCGTTGAATTCTTTTTTGTTAAATATTTTTTAGCTACAGCTTCAATATCTTTTTTCTTTAATTTTTCAATTTTCTCTTCATACTCGAAAAGAGGTTTTATATTATCCCTAACAAAATAGCTTCCATATAAACCTGCTACTGAACTAGAACTTTCAAGTGAAAAGATAAAGTCAGCTTTTGTATTGATCTTAATCTTTTTAATTTCATCTTTTGTTATTTGACCATTTTTGATATTTTCTATGATTTTATCAATTTCTTTTTTAACATCCTTAGCTTTAACACCTTCATTACAAACTGCAACAAACATAAAAAGACCTGGATCAGTTAATTCTAAATTATATGCATAAATAGAGTTTACTAATCTTTTTTCATCTACTAAAACTTTTTGTAAATATGAACTCTTCCCTGAGCTTAATAATTCACTAAGAGCAGTTAACGCAACTTGGTCATCATGTTCATAATTTGGAATATGATATGACATTGCAAGCATTTCAACTTGTGTATCTTTATAAACTACAATATTTTTTTCACCATCTTGCTCTGGTTCAATTGTATGAATATTTGATTCAATTTCTTTTGTATTTGGTATCTTCGCAAAATGTTTTGTTGTTGAACTAAAAACTTCATCTTTTGTAATATCTCCAGCAATTACAACTACTGCATTCTTTGGTTGGTAATACGTAGAATGAAAATCTTTTATATCTTCGATACTCCAGTTTTTAATATCATTTGTAAAACCAATAGGAGTCCAATGGTATGGATGATAAATATATGCATTGTTAAAAAGCCTATATTGTAAATAGCCCATAGGGTTATTATCTGTTCTCCATCTTCTTTCTTCTGCAACAACATCACGTTCTGGCTGGAATTCTTCATCTTTTAAAGTTAAATTTTGCATCAATTCTGCAAAAAGTTTTAAAGATTTATCCATATTTTTAGAACTTGATTGAATATAATACTTTGTGTAATCAAAAGATGTTGAAGCATTATTAACCCCACCAAATCCTTTAACAATTTCATCAAATTCACCAGATTTTAAATTCTTTGTTGATTTGAAATTTAAATGTTCAAGCATATGTGCAATACCAGATTTACCCATTTTTTCATTTCTACTACCTACATTATAAAAAATGTTTGTAGAAACTACATTTGACCCATTATCCATAGGAATTACAACAATCTTTAAACCATTCTCTAAAGTTTTAGTATGATACTTTGGTAAACTTTGACTCATTAATTCTCCTAAAAAAAATGCAAAGAACAAAAAAGATATTAATATTTTTTTCAAAAATGTTCCTTTTTTAAATATTTATTTTGTTTTTAAATCTGAACCAATAACTTCAGATATATTGTTAAATCCATCTTTTTTCATTAGTTCTAAAATCTCTTCATTGATTTTTCTAACCATTGAAGGACCTTCAAAAATCATACCTGAGTATGATTGAACTAAAGATGCACCAGCTTTCAGCCTTTTATAGGCTTCTTCTCCTGTTGAAATACCGCCAACAGAAATAAGTGTTGTTCTTCCAAATAACTCTTTTGCTAATTCTACAAATAAATTATGTGCTTTTTGTGTTAAACAAGCACCACTTAATCCACCAAAGTCTTGACAATTTGGAATTAGAGAATAATCAATAGTTGTATTTGTTGCAATAATTCCTTCTGCCCCAGCATCTACTGCTGTATTACATAGGTCTATTGCCTGTCTCTTATACACATCTCCGAGCCCACGAGACCAGAGAGGATCTCG
>CAJXPH010000129.1 GCA_913057765.1 uncultured Campylobacteraceae bacterium | reverse complement strand
ACGAGATCCTCTCTGGTCTCGTGGGCTCGGAGATGTGTATAAGAGACAGTAACAATGGTATATTGAATAATTCTCTCCCATTCATTAACATTTTTGTTAATTATTTCTATATCATTTTTAATACTTTTATGTACTTTAATTTGATTATAGTACTCGTCAAGTGTTAATTGTTTATTTAGTATATCATTATTATATATTTCTTTGTCAATAAAAAGTAAGCATGAAACATATTTTTTATTATTTGCTATTATTGTTGCAAACTCTATATATTTATTTTTTGATAAAGCTTGTTCAATTGGTATTGTTGAGACATAATTACCCGTAGATAGCTTATATATGTCTTTTTTTCTGCTTTTAATATAAATATATCCATCGTCATCTATTGATGCTAAATCACCAGTATAAAGCCAACCATCTTTATCAATTGTTTTGGCTGTCAATTCATCGTTATTTAAATAACCTTTCATAATTGAGCTTCCACGTGCTAACAGTTCTCCATCTTTAGTTGTTTTTACTTCTACACTTGGAATTGCTTTTCCACTTGAACCAACTTTATTTGCTCCTGGAACATTTGTTGATATTACAGGGGAACTCTCTGTTAATCCATATCCTTGATAAATAGGTATACCAATATTTAGAAAAAATTGAGCAATTTCTTTATTTAGTGGAGCCCCTCCTGAAACAAGTTTTGTAATTCTTCCTCCAAAAATTTCTCTTAATTTACTATAGACCATTTTGTCAAATATTTTAAATGAAAAAGTCTCTTTATTCATATTTTCATCAAGTGCATATTTAAATGCTTTTTTTGCTATAAATCTAGAAATAAATGATTTTGCATCAATATTCATTTTGATTTTAAAGAATATCTTTTCTAATAATCTTGGTACCACAGTCATCATTGTTGGCCGTACAACTTTTAAAAGATTAGTAACATTTGGTATTTCATCAACAAAATATATTGATACACCTTTATTTAAATAAAAGCTCATTACCATTCTTTCAAATATATGTGCAAGAGGTAAGAGAGATAAAATAATTTCATTTTCTGGTAATTTTAATATTTTATTTACATCATGGATTTGATTAATTATATTTTTATGTGTTAATTGAACACCTTTTGGAGTACCAGTATTACCACTTGTATATATAATAGAAAAAGTATCTTCTTCTTCAGGAGTGTTTTGTTCTAAGTCATATATATCACATTTAACAGTACTCATTACAAAAATGTCATCAAGATTATGGAAACCTTCTTCTTTAATACAAAAGTTATGCGTAATAAAAATCACATCATGTTTTATATCATCTAATCTTTCAATTGAATCAATAAAAACGTATTTAATATTTGCATCATTAATTTGAAAATTTAAATTTTTAGTAGAAATATTATCAAATATAGGAACAGATATTGCTCCTATTTTATGAATTGCAAAATCAAATATTAACCAAAATGGAGAAGATTTTGCAAAAATAGCAACTGTATCTCCTTTATTTATTCCCATTTTTTTTAAAGCAATTGCGAGACAAATAACTTTTTCTTTAAATTCATTTACAGAGATAGATTTATATTTACCATTCTCTAAATAATTTAGAAAATTTGGATTTGTGTAAGTAGTTGTAATAAAGTCAAACAACTCATTATAAGTTTTGAAGCTATATGAATACATGTTAATTCCTTATAACTATAATTTTAATTCTAACATTTTAATAAAAATGGAAAAGAAAGATTTATATTAATTTTAAATATTAAGAAAATAATTATAAAAGGATATGTACATATTATATTTCATTGTACAAATATTGTACATCATTTTTTTGAAAAACTTAAACTAAAGCTAAAAAGGAAATATTACTTCCTATTTATAGACTAAAATTAGTAGTTATTGTAGTGTTAAGCATCTATTTTTAGTACTTAAGAGTTTATTTTTATTACTTTTAGTAACTTTTGTGAGTGAATAAAAAAATTGTATCATTGTTTACAGAAATTGTACATTGGTGTATATAGACATTATGCTATACTAGGCTACAAATTTATTAGGAGATGTATATGAGTTTACTAGCTACTTATAAAGCGCATACTGAAGAAAGATTAAACGAAGGTGGATTACCTCCATTAGCATTAACTGCTGAGGAAACTGCTCAATTAGTTGAATTATTAAAAGCAGATTCTGTTGAAGAATCAGAATATTGTTTAGATTTATTCAAAAATAAAATCAACCCTGGTGTTGATGATGCTGCTTATGTAAAAGCTGCATTTTTAAATGACGTAGTTCAGGGAAATACTGCATGTTCAGTACTTACAAAAACTGAAGCTGTAGAAATTTTAGGAACAATGATGGGTGGATTTAATGTTTCTCCATTAATTGAAGCACTTAAGATTGATGAAGTAGCAGATTCTGCTGCTGAACAATTAAAAAATACTATCTTAGTATACGATGCATTCAATGACGTTAAAGATTTAATGGATGCTGGAAATGCAAAAGCTAAAGAAATTATTGAATCATGGGCAAATGCTGAATGGTTTACTAATAAGCCTGCATTAGAAGAAGAAATGACTTTAACTGTATATAAAATTCCTGGTGAAACAAATACAGATGATTTATCTCCTGCAACTGTTGCATTTACTAGATCAGATATCCCTTTACATGCAACTGCAATGTTACAATCAAGAATGGAAGATCCATTAAACAAAATGATTGAACTTAAAGCAAAAGGTAACCCTTTAGCATATGTTGGTGATGTTGTTGGTACTGGTTCATCTAGAAAATCTGGGATTAACTCAGTTCAATGGCACATGGGTAGAGATATTCCTGGTGTTCCAAATAAAAGAACTGGTGGTGTTGTTATTGGTTCTATTATTGCTCCAATTTTCTTTAACACTGCAGAAGATTCAGGTTGTTTACCAATCGAAGCTTCAGTTGATGCTCTAGAAACTGGTGATGTTATTACTGTTAAGCCTTATGCTGGTGTAATTGAGAAAGATGGTTCAGTTGTTTCTGAATTCAATTTAGCTCCAAATACATTAACAGATGAAATGAGAGCTGGAGGTAGAATTCCATTAATTATTGGTAAAGGTCTTACTGTTAGAGCTAGAGAAACTTTAGGATTAGATGCTACTACTGCATTTGTTGCTCCTTCTCAGCCTGCTGATAACGGTAAAGGATTTACTCAAGCACAAAAAATGGTTGGACGAGCTTGTGGTATTGAAGGTGTTAAACCTGGTATGTACGTTGAGCCAATTGCTACAACTGTTGGATCTCAAGATACAACTGGACCAATGACTAGAGATGAGATTAAAGAACTTGCTGCACTTTCTTTTGGTGCTGATATGGTTATGCAATCATTCTGTCATACTGCTGCTTACCCAAAACCAGCAGATATTAAATTAAGACATACTTTACCTGAGTTCATTTCTTCAAGAGGTGGAGTTACATTAAGACCAGGTGATGGTGTTATTCACTCTTGGTTAAATAGATTATGTTTACCAGATACAGTAGGTACTGGTGGAGATTCTCATACTAGATTCCCAATTGGTATTTCATTCCCAGCTGGTTCTGGATTAATTGCATTCGCTGGTGTTACTGGTGCTATGCCTTTAACTATGCCTGAGTCTGTACTTGTTAAATTTACAGGTGAAATGCAACCAGGAATTACTTTAAGAGATTTAGTTAATGCTATTCCTTACCAAGCTATTCAAGATGGTTTATTAACTGTTGATAAAAAAGGTAAAAAGAATGTATTCGCTGGAACAATCGTTGAGATTGCTGGTTTACCAGATCTTAAAGTTGAGCAAGCATTCGAATTATCAGATTCTGCAGCAGAAAGATCAGCAGCAGCTTGTTCTGTTCAATTAGCTAAAGAACCAATCATTGAGTACTTATCTTCAAATATCGCTTTAATTGAAAAGATGATTGAAGAAGGTTACGAAGATGCTAGAACTCTTCAAAGAAGAGCTGATAAAATGAGAGAATGGATTGCAAACCCAGAATTACTTCAACCAGATGCTGATGCAGAATATGCATCAACAATTACAATTGATTTAAATACAATTACTGAACCAATCTTAGCTTGTCCTAATGATCCGGATGATGTTGATACATTAACTAACATTATTGCAGATCCAAAAAGACAAACTGATATCTCAGAAGTATTCGTAGGGTCTTGTATGACTAATATCGGATTATTCAGAGCTTTAGGTGAAGTACTTAAAGGTGAAGGTGAAGTTCCAACTAAATTATGGATTGCACCACCAACAAAAATGGATAAAGAACAATTAACTGAAGAAGGTTATTATTCAATCTTCGCAGCTGCGGGTGCAAGATTAGAAATTCCTGGTTGTTCATTATGTATGGGTAACCAAGCATCTGTTTCTGAAAATTCATTTGTATTCTCAACGTCTACTAGAAACTTTGATAATAGACTTGGAAAAGGTTCTCAAGTTTACTTAGGATCAGCAGAAGTTGCAGCAGTTGTTTCTCTTCTTGGGAGACTTCCAACTAAAGAAGAATATATGGAAATTGTACCTAAGAAAATTACTGAAGATAACAAAGAGGGTGTTTATAAATACTTAAACTTCCACCAAGTTACTTCTGATCAATTAACGAACTTAGTTCACTCTTAAGAACTATAAAACTCAAGCTTTTAGCTTGAGTTTTTATACATAATCTCACATAACTTTTCTACATACTTTCTTAAACCATATGAATATTCATTTAGTATTAATTCTTATAATACTATAATTTAAAAAAAGTAGACATATGAAGGATATATCTTGTCATCAAAAGAAGAAAAAAAGAATACCATAATTGAAAATTCTTTAAAACTTTTTTCAAAAAATGGTTTCTATAATACAACAATACCCGATATTGCAAAGTCAATGAAAATGAGTGTTGGTAATATGTATAATTACTTCAAATCAAAAGAAGAATTGGCAAAATTCGCAATTAAGTATTCAACAAATGTCTTAGCTGTAGAACTTAAAGAGATAAATCATATGGATATTTCTTCAAAAGAAAAAATATTTATTTTTACTAGAAGATATATGGAAAGTGTAAAAAAATCTCCTGAAATTATTGAATATTTTCTAAGAGTTTATTTATCAAATAGAGAAGTTTTTGCTGAAGGTTGTGAAGGTTTCTTATGTGTAAGTGAATTTGTTACCGAAGTTATGATCTTACTTGATGATGGTGCTGCAAATAAAGAATTTAGACAACAAGACTTTTTCCCTGCATTTGCAATGCTTATGGGAGCACTTGGTGGGTTTGCCTTTTTATCTGGTGAAAAAGTTTTAGAAAAAGATGTAGTCTCTTATTCTGATGCTGTTGCTGAGAATATTTACAGAGCTTTAAAGTATGAGGACAAATAAAAATAAGAAACCAAAAGTATTATGGTTTCAAGCTGTAACTTGCAATGGTAATACGCACTCTTTTTTGAGTGCAAATGATAATAGAATGAAACTATTTTTAGATAGTTTTGATTTAATTTATCATCCTTCTTTATCTGTTGGTATTTCACTAAAAGAGATTATTAAGTCAAAAATAGAAATTGATTTTTTATTAGTTGAAGGTGCTATTACCTCTAACGAAAGATTTTTTTCTATCTCTGGTGAAACAACAAGTCTTTTATTAAATCAATTAGTTTCAAAATCAAAATATTTAATTGCAGTTGGTTCATGTGCTTCATATGGTGGATTACATGCAAAATTTGAACAAAATGAGGATATCAAAGGAATACAAGACTCTTTAGATGTAGATAATTTATACTCACTTAAACATCCTACTATAAATTTAACTGGTTGTCCTGTTCATCCAGAATGGATTTTTCAAACTTTATTTACATTAAAAGATTATAAAAAGATGGCATTAGATGATGAAGGAAGACCAAAAGAACTATACTATGGTTTAGCTCATCATGGATGTACAAGAAATGAATATTTTGAATGGAAAGTAGAATCTAAAACCTTTGGGGTAAAAGAGGGATGTCTTTTTTATGATCAAGGATGCAGGGGACCTATGACCCATTCTAATTGTAATAAGATTTTATGGAATGATGTAAATTCTAAAACAAGAGTTGGTATGCCTTGTATCGGATGTACTGAATTGGATTTTCCTAGAGATAATATGTTTGAAACAAAGAAAAATATTGGAATTCCAGACCAAGTACCTATTGGAATTAATAAAAGAGCTTATTTATCACTTACTGGAATTGCAAAAACTTTTAAAATTGATAGGCTTCATAAAAAATTAATTGACTAGTCTTAATTTTATATTTTTTGATTTTAAATAAATTTCTGTCCATTTATAATTACTCAAAGTTTGTAAATCAGATGTTAAGTCAACTGCTTTACTTAAATCAATAGTTTTAAGAGTATATAGTACTAAAATATCATTTCTAGATGTTAAAGGAAGTATTTTTTTATTAATATTATCTAAAATAAACACATCTGAAAATTGGTCTTCTTGATAGGCTAAAACTAAGTGGTACTGGTTATCATGTAGATTATGAAGAAGTGATAACTTTGATTCATCAATCCCTAGTTCTAAAAGTGTAAAATATTTTGCAATAACAAAATCTTCACAGTCACCGCTTCCTTTAAATATGAATTCTTTTCTTGAAGCCCAGTAGTCATTCTTTTTATAAACAGTCATGTCGCTTTTAAAATCATATTCATTAAAAAGATCATTTACAGAAGTTAATTTTGTGAAGTCGTCATCTACTTTTTTAAGAGATTTTTTTAATAACATTAATTCATTAATTCTGTCTAAAACATAGTTCTTTTTCGAAGAATAAAGTATTTTTACGAAGTCATCATCTGTTATTCTTAAGTCACTTAATGTAGAAGCAACTAAAAAGTTTATTGTTAAAAAAGTAATTATTAATATTTTTTTCATTAGTCCATTATATTATAAAATATTGATAATCATCTTAAAAATTTTATTTGCCAAAAATAGTAGTGTTATTCAAAATATGTTAGAATCATTTTTTTATGAAGGGCTTAAATGAAAACTATAGATTTAGTTGAAAGAATTGAAGGGGAAGCAAAACTTGCTTGTTCTTGGGAAAATAATGCAATAAGTGATGCTAGAATTGAGTTTTTAAACTTTAGAGGTTTTGAGTTGATTTTAGAAGGAAAAGCACCATTAGATGCATTAATTTATACCCCAAGAATTTGTGGTATTTGTGGACAAGCTCATCTTCATACTACAGTTAATGCTTTAGAAGATATTTATAAAAATATTGGTGAAGAATTAACTATTACAAAAAAAGCGAAACTTCTTAGAGAAATAGGTTTAAATATTGAGATTATAGATTCACATATAAAATGGTTTTATATGTTTATCATGCCTGATATTACCTGTCTCTTATACACATCTGACGCTGCCGACG
>CAJXPH010000128.1 GCA_913057765.1 uncultured Campylobacteraceae bacterium | reverse complement strand
GAGATCCTCTCTGGTCTCGTGGGCTCGGAGATGTGTATAAGAGACAGATATAAATACAAAGGAAGTAAAAGTTGCAATACTTCCTGACTTTCCTCCCTTTAGTATGTATAAAGATAACAAACTTAGTGGTTATTCATACGATATTTTAGAATTAATCAAACAAAAAAGTGGTTTAAATATAAAATATGAAATAGATAAGTGGCCAGTCAATCTTAAAAAATTTAAAGAAAAAAAAGTTGATATTATTGATGCTATTTCATTTAGAGAGAGTAGATTAGCTTTTACTAATTATACTAAACCTTATTATGAAGTACCACTAGTGATATTTTCAAGAAAAGACTTAACTTCTTATGTGGGATTAGACTCTTTAACAGGGAAAAGACTAGGTATTACAAAAAATATATTTTATAAACAGGAAATAAAAAACTTAGGAATATTTGAGCTTGTTGAATATGATAGTTTTCAAGATAAATTAAATGCTCTTGCTTTTGGTGAAGTTGATGTTATCTTTGGCCATTTATTAAGTACTCAAATAGCTATAAAAAATAGTAAATATACTAATATGAAAGTATTGGATAAGTTGAATTTATCCAATTTAAAAAAGACTGATTTAAGATTTGGTATATCAAAAGAAGATAACCTTTTATATTCTATTGTAAATAAAGCATTTTCTTCTTTAACTAATAATGAGTGGGATTTATTACATGATAAATGGATTAGTATTTATACTCCAAAAGATAAATCATATAAATCATCTATTATAAACTTAACAGGTTCACAGAGAGCATTTCTTATAAAAAATAATCTTAAATGTGTGACTACAAATTCTTGGGCTCCATTTAATGTTAAAGAGTCTGGACACCTAAGAGGAATAGCTTATGACTTTTGGAATTTAATAAAAGAAAAAACACTAATAAGTTCTACTTGTAAAGGTGTAGATTCTTTTCATGAAGTATTAGATTTAATTAAGAACAAAGAAGCAGATTTAACTCTATCTACTGCAATTACTGACGACAAACTTTTATATGGAAATTTTTCTATTCCTTATGTTTCTTATCCAATAGCTATTGCTACAACTTTAGATAAAAGGTATATTTCAGATACTAAGTCACTAAATAATAAAAAAGTAGCTGTAGGAGAGTCTTACAGTTCCTATCAAATTTTAGAAGATAAGTATCCCGATATTGAATTTGTGGAAGTAAAAGACAATTTTGAAGCATTAAGATTATTGTCAAAAGGTGATGTTTATGCAGTTGTAGATATTCTTCCTGTTTTATCTCATATCATTGGTAATTATGGTTTCAAAAACTTAAAAATCTCAGGTACAACTGAATTTGATTTTGATGTTAGAATTATGGTTAGAAAAGATTATGAAGAGCTTATTCCAATAATTAATAAAGGTATTGCATCTATTAGTAAAAAAGAGTCACAAGATATTAAAAATAGATGGCTTTCAGTTAAATTTGAAAATTTAGTTAATTATTCGAAACTATGGGAAATAGGGTTAATTGTTTTAATTATTCTTTTAATACTTTTTTATAGACAATATATTTTAAATAAACACAATAAAAAGTTACAAGAAGCAAATCATGAAATTGAGATTAAAACAACTGAACTTCAGAGAAAATCTCGACAATTAGCAAAACAAAAAGAACTTTTTGAGAAAATCTATTATGAATCTTCTGATGGAATTTTTCTTATGAGTTTAAATAATAAAAAAATTATTGATTGTAATAATGTTGCTTTTAAATTACTATCTTATGATAATAAAGAAGAGTTTATAAACTTAAAAGAAGAGGATCTTTTTCCTATAAATCAATTAGATGGTTTAAATTCTATAGTACATATGCATAAAAATATAAATATTGCTATTGAAAAAGGTTCGAATACTTTTGAATTTCTTCATAATAGAAAAGATGATAAAAAAATATGGCTTGAAGTAGTATTAACACCTATTGATATTGATGAAGAATCTTTATTACATGTAGTTTGGAGAAATATAGAAAAAAGAAAACATATGGAGTATGAATTAAGTATTTTAACTCATAATCTAGAAGATAAAGTTAAAAAAGAAGTTAAGAAAAACGAAGAAAAGACTAAACAACTTATTCAACAAAGTAGACTTGCTCAAATGGGTGAAATGATTTCAATGATTGCACATCAGTGGAGACAACCTTTAACTGCAATTTCTGCAACAACTAATAACTTATTAATTAGAATGATTCTTGATGATAAGATTGAAAAAAAAGATTTACAAAAAGAAATAAATCTTATTTCTGACTATTCTCAACATCTATCAATGACAATAGACGACTTTAGGAATTTTTTTAAAACAGATAAAAATAAAACAGATACAACTTTAGAAAATATTATTGAAAATTCTATTTCAATTGTAAATAATTCTTTGAAGTCAAATAGTATAAGTCTTAAGACAAAGTTTAAGTGTAATAAGGTTTTAAATATATTTTCTACGGAAGTAAATCAAGTAATCTTAAACTTAATAAAAAATGCTGAAGATGCGCTGGTTGACAATTTAATTGTTAATGCAAAAATAAGTATTAAGACATATTTAGAAGATGAATATGCTGTTATTGAAATAAGTGACAATGCAAATGGAATTTCAGAAGATATACTAGAAAAAATATTTGATCCATATTTTTCCACAAAAAAGAGCAGAGATGGAACAGGGCTTGGTCTTTATATGAGTAGAATCATAATAAATGAACATTGTGATGGTAAATTAAGTGTTGAGAACAGTAAACACGGTGCAACATTTAAAGTAAAGATACCTTTTGAGTAAGACTTCTTAAAAGGTATCTTTCTAATTAAAAGATTGGAACTAACTTATGTCCTTGAGTTTGCCACCCGATTAAAGAAATAAAACCATCTGCAACTAAATCCATTTCTTTTGGAATAGTATTATTCTCGATATTAAATACTTTTGTTGCTACTGTACAAACTTCCATTCTTACGCCTACCTTCTTAAAGTTTTTAATTGAAGTTTGTATGGAATTTAAATCATCTTCATTTTCCATTTCAAAAGCTTCATCTTGTTTTGTACTTAAGTATTTAACAGTCTTTCCAATAAACACTAAAACCATATTTGGCTTAACTCCTTGTGATAGTAGACCCTTATGTGTCCCTTCAATAATCCTCATATAAAAAGCTGTTTTTTTAACATTAGTAAAATCAATTAGAAAAACGCTTTTTGTTTCTTTAATACCATTTAATGCAACTGAATCATTTATCTCACTTGCATTTGATATTGTTGTTAGACCTAAAGCTAAAATAGCTGTAGCTAATACCTTTTTTAATATATTCATCATTTCCCTTTATTATAAAATTAATTTTTTAGTATTTTTTTTATTTGATTCTTTATAATTACAGGCACAAAAAACATTGAAACGATATATGAAATTAGTGTGCCACCAATTAGTGCAACTCCTAAGCCTCCAAAGACTGCATCAGTAGCTAAAAGAGATGAAGCGAATACCATCGTTAGGACTGTTAATATAATTGGCTTAGAACGTGTTGCTGTTGCTTTTGCAATAGCTTCATTTATTGTTAAGTTTTTTTCTTCAATTAATTGTTTCGTAAAATCAATGATTAATGTAGAGTTTCTAGAATTTATACCAATAAGACCAATAAACCCAATAAGAGATGTTGCTGTTAAATAAAAAGTATCTCTTGTAAATAAATCCATAATAACATGAGCAAATATTACTCCAATGATTGATATAAAACTTGCAAGAACAATTCCTCCTGAGAGTGCAAAACTTTTATAATAGATAACCATTAAAAAGAAGATTAATACAAGTGCAATAATAAATGCTCCACCTAAGTCAATAAATGTGTCAATCGTTACTTTTAATTCTCCATCCCAAACTAATTTAAAGTATTCATTTGTTGTAGTATTTTTAAATTCAAGATTTAACATATCAGACTTTACTACATCAAAGTCTTTTGAAAAGTTTTCTAAAAGTTTTTCTCTTACATCAAGTAAAGGATAAATTTGACTATCTTTATTTGTTTCTGCAATTACATTTATCATTGGTGTTAAGTTTTTTGAAGTTAAAGTAGGTTCTTTTATAACTTTTCTTACTTCAATTAATTCACTCAAAGGAATAGTAAAACCATTTTTATTTATAAGCTTCAACAATGAAAGTTTATTTAAAATGTCATTTTTTGTATTTGATTTAAAAACTCTATGATTATCTAACCTTAAGAAAATAGGAATTTGGCTTTGTGAATCTTTTTCATTTACAACAGAAAGTTCAATTCCTTTATATGCTATGTATATTGTATTTTTTACTTGTTCTAAAGAAACACCAGATTTTATAATTTTATTATTATTTAATACAATTTCAAATTTTTCAAATTTTTTATCTGCCATTACATCAATATCAACAAGAGTTTTTTGTTTTTTAAGAACAGTTGCAATTTTATTCGCAAAATCACGTCTACTTTCAAAACTATTTCCTCCATAGATTTCTGCCACAATTGAAGCTAAAACAGGAGGCCCTGCTGGAAGTTCTATAAGTTTTATATTTGCTTCATATTTATTACATTCTTGAAGTTCTTCTCTAATGCTACTAACAAAGTTGTAACTAGAAATATCTCTATTATTAGCTTTTTTTATATTGACTATAATCTCTGCTTGAGATTCTTTATCTTTTAATGCACTTTGTTTTACTAATGCTGCAAAATCTAGAGGTTGACCTTCTCCTATAAAAACAGAGATATTTGTTACTAGATCTTTTTTTATTAGGATTTTAGAAATACAAGAACCTACTTCTCTTGTTTGTTCTGTTGATGAACCATCTTTTAAATCAATATAAACTGAAAAAGTGTTTGAATCTTTACTTGGTAACATTTTTGCTTTTACAATTCCACTAGGGAAAGTAGCTACCGATAAAATAAATAGTCCTAACGCAATAGCATAAACTAACAGAGATTTAGAAGGACTTTGTAAAATTGAGTATATAAATTTTTCTAATTTCATTTTTGCCCTTATAAAAATTTTCTTACTAAATATGGTGTAAATACATAGGCAACAAATAATGAAACTATAAGTGCAATAGGTACGAATACTGGAAGAGGGTGCATAAATTGTCCCATCATTCCTCCTACAAAGAACATTGGAATAAATGTCATAATAATAGCTATTGTCGCAATATTTGTTGCATTGCCTATCTCATTTGTAGCATTTATAGAGATTATCTTTATGTCCAAATTATTTTTATCTTCTTTTTTATGTCTAACTATATTTTCAATTACAATAATTGCTGCATCTACTAACATACCTAGACTTACAATCAATGCAAAAAGTGTAATTCTATTAATTGTTTCATCCATCATAAAACCAATAAAAAGAGTTAGAGATAAAATCATAGGTACAAGCAATGAAACAATCATTGCTTCTTTGAATCCTAGTGAGAATATAAGTAATATAGCAATTATAACAATAGATATTAGAAGATTTTGAACCAATGAATTAACTGCATTGTTTGCAGTATATCCATCATCTCTTGTAACTACAAATTTTATATTTTTGTTTTCTAAATCTTTTTTTATTGAATCAATATATTTAAAAATATTTTCATTTATAGTGACGGAGTTTGTCCCTTTTAATTTTGATATAGTTAATGTTAATTGTTCAATATCTTTTTCTAAAGTATCTTTTTTATAAAGAAGTGCTTCTTTTTTATTTTGAATATCAAAACTTCTAGAAATCTTTGCAATATCTTTTAGATATATTGGAGTATTAAAATTATATGAAATAATAATGTTTTCTAAATCTTTTTTTGATTCAATTGCATTTTTAATACTTAATATTGTTAATTCTTGAGTTTGATTGTTTGTATTAATATTTGGTGTTGTAAGTGATAATGCTTTTATTTGATTTGCAATTTGCCCTAATGATAAATTATATGCAGATAGTTTACTCGCATTTACTTCAATATTATATTGTTCTTTTTTCTCGCCTTTTAAATCTACAAGTGCAACATTTTTTATTTTATTTATTTCATATGCTATTTTACTTACTTCATTATAAACTGAAGTTTGTGATGTTAGATTATTTTTTGTATAAAATGCAATTGTTGCAATTGGAATATCTGTATCAATATCCATTGTTTTTATTATTGGTTGCATTGCACCTTTTGGTAATAAATCCATATTTCTCATAACTTGATCATATAGTTTTAAATTTGATTTCTCTTTATCTTCTCCTATATAGTATTGCACTTGCACTATACCCACAGAATCTTTTGCATAAGAGAATATATGCTCAACACCTTTTATCTCTTTAATCTTTCGCTCTAAGGGCTCAATTATTACTTTTTTAATCTCACTAGGTCTTGCTCCTGGAAGTGCAACAATTACCGCTCCCCCACTAACTTTAATTTGCGGATTTTCCTCTCTAGGCATAAATTCTAAAGATATTACTCCAAGAGAAAGAATAAAAATACTTAAAATAAATGTTAAAGGATGGTCTATAAAAGTCTTTGCAAGCCTTCCTGCAATATTTTCTTGACTATTCATTTGTTTCCATTTCTAAAATTACTTTACTATACATTCCTGGGTATATTTTTTTATCTTGAGTATCAAAAGATAGTTTTAATATAAAAGAGTGTGTCATATTTTCTACATTGGGAATAATTGATGCTACCTTTCCCTTTGTTTCTAATCCAATAGATTCAATTGTGATTTTTGCATTCTGACCTATTTTAATTTTTCCTAAATTACTCTCAGATACATTTGTTTTAATTTTTAAACTATTCAAGTCTGAAAGTATAATTGCAGGGATTGAAGGTATTGCCATTTCTCCACTTTTGATACTTTTTTTAATGATAAGACCATTATTAGGTGCCACAATTTTCAAATATCTATATTGGTAATTTACTTCTTTTACTTTTGCATTTGCAATAGAAATCATATTTTTTATATTTTTTAATTTTAATTCTAATTGCTCTACCTCATATTTAGGAACTAGATCTTTTGCATATAATCTTTTGTATCTTGCATAATTTGTTTTCAGGTCATTAAGATTGTTTTGTTGAATTTGTAGGTTTAATTGCGCTTCATGTTTTTTGTTATCAATAGTTGATGAATCTATTTCATATAAAAGTTGACCCTTTTTTACAAAATCACCTTCATTTATATATACTTTTTTTATAAAGCCCATATATCTGCTCGTAATGATTTTTTCATTATCTGATATTACTGTTCCACTTAATTCAAGTGCATTTAAATTTATAATTGAAGAGACTATAATTACTATATTTAAAATATATTTTTTCATTTAAACTACCTTTATATTTCTTTTAAACTTTTTCCAATTGAAAGATTTAATTTTGCTAATGCAAGCGATTTTTCATACTCTGCTAAGATTAAAGAAGCTTCATTTCTGTCTCTTATACACATCTCCGAGCCCACGAGACCAGAGAGGATCTCGT